>DAIQQT010000144.1:0-6639 GCA_036786685.1 Trichlorobacter sp. | reverse complement strand
ACTCTGCGTCATACTGCTGAGCGGGAAACCATGGAAGCAGTGGGAATTGATCTTTCCGGGGCCTGCTATCTGGGCAGGTTATCCGATATTGTAGGCGCCAATCTGCCGGTGCGGGTCTCCTGCTTTGTCTATGCCCTGGTTGAACCGGTTGAGCTGGTCTGGTCACAGGAGGTACATGATATCTTCTGGTTTGCACTGCATGAGCTGGTTGCCCCGCAACGTCAGCTGACGGCGCAGGTCCGTTTTGGTGGCAAATTGCTGGAGGCTCCGGCGATTGATCTGGGCCTGCCGGATAAGGCGGTTCTGTGGGGGATTACCTACCGGCTGGTGAATCAGTTCAGAGAGATTCTTGAATCAGGTGAAGAACGGCAGCGGCCATACGAGCTGCCGCTGTAGAACGATCAGGCCTTGAACTTGCTTTCGGTTCCTGCCATCAGACGGCTGATGTTGGTGTGATGTTTGATGATCACAATGGCTGCAATCAGGGCGGTTGCAATCAGCAGTTGCTGTGTATGGGGCATGCACCAGATGATCAGCGGCATGACCGCAGCTGCAGCGATTGATCCCAGTGAGATGTAACGCCAGATAGCCACCAGCAGGATAAATACAGCCAGCGCACCCAACACTGCCAGGGGAGCCAGGGCCAGAAAGACCCCTAGTGCGGTGGCAACACCCTTGCCCCCCTTGAACAGCAGAAAAACTGAGAAGACATGACCGCAGAAGGCGGCCAGGCCGATCCAGGCCTGCATCGGCTCAAGCAATCCCAGCTTCCAGGCCAAAACCACCGGCAGCAAGCCCTTCAGGCAGTCGCCGATCAGGGTCATGATCCCCACTTTGCGCCCCACGGTGCGGTACAGGTTAGTGGCACCGATGTTGCCACTGCCTTCTTTGCGGACGTCGATCCCGTACAGCTTGCCCAGCAACAGCCCGGTGGGGATGGAGCCTAACAGGTAGGCTCCAGCTATCCAGAGCAGGTTATTGTTCACAGTTTGGCTGCCAGCAGCTTGCGGGCATCTGCCAGGTATTTGCTGGCAGGGTATTCCCGGATCAGGCGGCTGAGGGCGGTTTGCATCTTGTCCAGCTGCTTCATCTCACTATAGGCCTTGCCCAGGTAGAAGAGCGTTTCGTCATTGCCGGTGTAGTCCGGAAAGTTGGCCAGGGCCCCTTCCAGACGCCCGATAGCTGCCTGATAATAGTCCGTGCGGTAGTAAAAACGACCGACATAGATTTCATACTGGGCCAGCTTGCCACGGCAATCAACAATCTTCTCCTGTACCTTGGTGACGTATTGCGACTTGGGGTACTGGCGGACAAAGCTCTCAAACAGGGCCAGGGCATTTTTGGTAGGGGTCTGATCCGTGTCGATACCGGTAATCAGGTTGTAGCTGGAAAGCCCCTGACGGTAGAGCGCAAACTGTGCCAGATCATGGGTCGGGTGCAACTTGCGGAAGTCTTCGTAGGCAGCACCCGCCTCAATAAAGTCGTTATTCAGGAAGTAGGCGTTGGCTATGCCGATTTCAGCCTTGGCAGCCAGCTCAGGCTCAGGAAAGGACTCCTTAACCTTTTTCCACTGCTCCACAGCGGTTTCGTAACGGCTTTTCTGGAAGGATGTCTCCCCCTGCTTGTACAGTTCTTCCGGGCTTGGATCTGCCTTGGGGGTGCTGGCGCAACCCTGGAGCATAAGCATGGCTGCAGCTGCTAACAGTAATCCATATCTGAGTCGTTTCATTACCGGTCCTTTAGGTTACGTAAGAATTAGTCCAGCAGGTCAGCGCCACGCGGGTCGGTAACCAGGGTGGCAATGGTGTCGTGGTTCAGCCAGACAGCCGCTTCTGTGCCGCTCCAGGAACTCTGTAGCATCAGGCGGCCGGTTGAACGGAACACCAGTCGTGACAGTTCGGCACAGATCAGTTGCTTCTGATCGCGGTGCATCTCCATCAGCTTTGCAGACGTGGCCAGCATCAGCTCCATCTGGTCGCGGGTTGAGTGCTGGGGCCAGCCCTTGAATTCCAGCGCATTGTTGATCAGCGGTGCGCCAAGGTAATCAGCAGCGGTTGCCAGCAGGCTCTCCAGGCTGCACCCATCGGCCAACAGTGCCTTGCAGCGTTCAGTCAGGGGAACCGCTTGTTCCGGCGCTGCCTGTTGCAGTGCGGTCAGCAGCGGATAGAGTGACAGCTCAACCCCCAGGAAGAGGGCGCTGGAGTTGGTCAGGATTTCCGGGCAGTTGAATACGGTGGCGTTGATCCCTTGCTGACGGGCAGCAACGGCGTGATCTTCCAGCCGCATCTTGGCAAAGCCTTGCAGGTAGGGGGTGTAGGATTGCCACTGAAACTGACCGTTCACCAGAATGCCGGTGCCGTGATAGCCGTAGGCGGTGCAGGCAACGCGGCTACCGGCCTGTTCTGCACGTTTGCGCAGTCCTGCAGATGCCTCAATCAGGTACTTGAAGGTGTCGGCAGTTACTTCATTGAAGCTGGCATCACAAAGCTGGCCGATGGGGCTGTTCCAGAACGGCTCAGAAGCCAGATATTTATCGCCGTTGCCTTTAAAGACCCGGTTTAAAAGCGGCATGAAGAAGCGGGCGCGGGGGATGCCGCCAGCCATGGTGTGGGCCAGGATGATGTTGGACGAGGCAGGGATCAGCTCTTCCAGCTCTGCCAGTGCCTGTTGCAGGTTGGCGCAAAAACGGGCCTTGCCGGCGGCGCAGGCCTGCTCAATGAAGCCAGGCTCAAAACTGATGCTTTCCCACTCATCCGGCTTGGCCTTTTTCAGGCGATCGGCAACGGATGGTGCACCGTCCGGGCTTTCCATGTCAAAACCGGCTTCCAGCGGGATGTTGATGATCTTGCTGCCCAGCAGCGCCTCCGCATCAGCCAGTTCTTCGGCAGTCAGAGGGCGCAGGGTGCCGTCACTGTCGCGACGTCCCACGGTGGTGCCGATGATGGTCATTCCCAGACGCTTTGCCTCTTCCAGCAGGCCATTGGCATAGCCCCGGCCAAACAGTTCTCCCACCAGTACCAGCACATCGCCAGCTTTGTATCCTGCTGTTGCAGGCAGGGTTGTCATAGGACAGTAATCAACCATCTAACCATCTCCTTGTTACGAATTGAATTTGTTTATTTACCACGAAGCCGGAACTCTTGAAAACAGAAAACGTTCCATCGTGACAAGCAGTGGGATTGGTGCTACCTTTTGGATCTGCGGCTACCGGAATGAGCTCATTCAATGGATGGCGACCTAATTTAGTTGTGACATGGATCTTGGATCTGCTTATCGGGAATTATTTTGTGCGCAGAGTTGTAGAGATGCAGCAAACGTGCAGAAATAGAGATCGGGTTTTCTCTGTATTTTCTGCCTTTTATGCCTCTCTGCGCTCTGTTTTGAGTCTATGGAGCGTGGTGTTATGGCCAAAGACAAGACGCCGGTTACTCCGGCAGTGCGGGCGTTACGGGCGGCGGGGATCAGCTTTACGGATCACCCCTATGCCTATGAAGAGAAGGGGGGCACTGCAGTCTCCTCACGGGAGCTGGGTGTTGATGAACATTGTGTGATCAAGACCCTGGTGATGGAGGATGACCGCAAGCAGCCGTTAATTGTGTTGATGCATGGTGACCTGCAGGTATCCACCAAAGAGCTGGCCCGGCTGATCGGAGCCCGCTCGATTGAACCATGCAAGCCGGAAACCGCCCAGAAGCATACCGGCTACCTGACCGGCGGCACCTCTCCCTTTGGTACAAAGAAACAGCTCCCGGTCTATGTTGAGGAAACCATTCTGGCACTCCCAAAAATCTACATTAATGGCGGAAAACGGGGCTTTCTGGTGGGAATTGTCCCCACAGACCTGACACACCTGCTGCAACCGATCCCGGTGCGGGTCGGCTATGCCAAATAACTGAAGAGGTGAACCGATGCCGTCACTGACCCTTGATAAAGAGCTGGTTGAACAGCTGCGGCGGGTATTGACTGCGGTCGAGCAGATACTGCCCAAACCGGTACCGACAATTGATTGGGCCGAGACCCATGCTGCCAACTGGCGACGTCGAGGCACCGGCGGTTATCTGGACCCGGTGCCGGAGATTGAGGCCTTTCACCTGGATGACCTGCTGGGGATTGACAAGCAGAAACAGGTGGTTGAAGAGAACACCTGTCAGTTTCTGGCTGGCCTGCCAGCCAACAATGCCCTGCTGTGGGGAACCCGTGGAACCGGTAAATCAACACTGGTACGTGCCCTGTTGCACAGCTATGCCTCCCGGGGGCTGCGGGTGATCCAGGTGGATAAGGATGATCTGGTGCATCTGCCTGCCATTGTGGATGAAATCAAGCGTCAGCCGTACCGCTTTATCCTGTTTTCCGATGATGTCTCCTTTGAAACCGGTGAGTCCAGTTACAAGATGCTGAAAAGCGCCCTGGACGGTTCAGTCTATGCCCCGCCGGAAAACGTGCTGATCTACATCACCTCCAACCGGCGGCATCTGCTGCCGGAGTATGAAAGTGACAACCGTGGTGCCATGCTGGTGAATAATGAGATCCACCACGGTGAAACGGTGGAGGAAAAAATATCACTGTCCGGCCGTTTCGGTTTGTGGATCGGATTTCACCCCTTCACCCAGGATCAGTTTCTGGAGGTGGCCCGCCAGTGGGTGGAGCGGCTCTGCCAGCGCAGTGGCACCGGCCTGCGTTGGAATGAGGAGGCGCGTCAGGCGGCCATCCTCTGGTCTCGCCAGAAGGGGGACAACAGCGGCAGGATTGCGTTGCAGTTTGCCAACCAGTGGGTGGGTAGTACCCTGTTTAAGCAGGGTAAGAAATAATCAAAATGCAAGGGGGATACCATGCTCCGCAAGGCCCAGATCGGTGATGTAAAGGAAATACAGAAGCTATTGACCACCTATGCCAGCAAAGGGGATATGCTTTCCCGGTCACTGTCAGAGTTATATGAGGCATTGCGGGATTTCTATGTGGAAGTGGCTGATGATGGCAGGATACTGGGGGCTGCAGCCCTGCATATTGTCTGGGATGATCTGGCAGAGGTCCGTTCAGTGGCGGTGGTGGAAGATGCCGGTCGCAAAGGGGTGGGGACTTCCCTGGTAACTGCCTGCATTGAAGAGGCCCGTGAACTGGGGCTGAAGCGGATCTTCTGTCTGACCTACAAACCGGAATTCTTTGGTAAGCTGGGCTTTGTGCTGGTTGATAAGGCAACCTTGCCCCACAAGGTTTGGGGGGACTGTATCAAGTGCCCCAAGTTCCCGGACTGTGATGAAAACGCCATGATCATGGAGCTTTAACAGGACTTTGAAAACTATTCCGGAGGCCGTCTACGGCGTTGCGCGGTGCTCGCTCCCTCGTCTAACTGGTTGTTATGTCTTGGTCGCTGTGCTCCGTGCGCCTTGTATTCGGCCTTCCTCATTACGTTTTCAAAGCCCTGTTTGTCCCTATGGCTAGAGCATTATCCTGAATTCAGCCCCCTCTGCTGTAAGTAAGAAATATAAAGAATTGTAAAATTATTAGAATAATAGCAAGTAAAGAGCATTTATTAGAACGATTCATAAAAAGAATGGACGGAAATAACAATCCAGCATTTATAAAAATGATTGAGGCACAATTAAATAAGTGGAATGCAGAAGAAATCGATATTGAATATAATACTAGTATTGACAGTGTAGAAGCAATAGCGAATTCAATTCTTGAATTAAAATAGCATTAATAGAATTTCATCTAACAATCGCTTCAACCTGTCAATCTGGCCTGTCATGGATTGTGCTTCAGGCTCCGCCTGGCACAATCCACGCCAGTCTCAGATTGCAGGTTAAGCGTATGTTAGGTTTATAAAGGTAAGGCTATGCGTGATTATTCTGATAAATGGAATAATATGATCCTTCATCGATCTGGTTTGAGTGATAGTCAATTAAAACACTTCGAGTTCGAAATTGATTTTCTAGAAATTGAAAAAATGATTAAATCAGAATTTGTCTACTTTGATAACAGCTACGATTCACACTCATCGTGCAATATTGAAAAAGAAAGTAAGTGTGGTGATCATCTATTAGATTTAATGAAATATGACTATAGAATTACTTTTAGGAAAAATAATAAGTCGTGCATTATTTCTGTAAATATTGATGATGAGAAATTTGGTAATATTCACATAGTATTCATTGAAGATAAAGTAATAGTGAATAGAATAATTAAGGGAGTATCATTATTCAATATTTTCAATAGAATAGAATACTTAAGTTTTCTATTATTAGAAGAAATAGATTCAAATAAGTACGGAATTGCTAAAAAAGGGATAAAGCCTAAGTTAGTAATATTCCCGCTGTATGGAGCTTGTCCGGTTTGTATGAAAGGCAAGATTGAATTGAACAGTGTAATAAGTTTAATACGCTGTAGGATATGCGGGAGTCTTATAAAAAGTAATCGTCAAGGCAAAGCAATAATAATTTGGCGGAAAAACCTAACAACTGCTTCAACCTGACTCGCCTATTGTCACGGTTTGTGCGGTCGCATACGCTCACTGGCACAAACCGCGCCAATGACGGCTCGCAGGTTAAGCAAATGTTCTACGGGCTCGCTTGCGCGAGCAGCTATATCTACAGCGTAATCGCGCCGTCCGTGGCGCGACATTTATAAGAATCATGATGG
>DAIQQT010000143.1:0-6674 GCA_036786685.1 Trichlorobacter sp. | reverse complement strand
TACGTGCATGAAAAATGGGAAAACCGTTTCTGGATACAATTTTAGTGAATGTGATAACTATATAAATTATTTGCCAAATAGTTGCACAACTGGAAGTTGTAGAGGGCAATGCAAAAACGGCATACCTGATGGTGTTGGCGTAAGAGCTTGGAAAGATGGAGATGGTATTGTTGACTTTATAGGTGTTAGTGGCCAATACAAGAATGGTAAATTATCGGGCTATGGCACCTATTCTATAATAAGGCGTTGTGGAGCGTTTGGCTGTTCTGGGGGATCATCTACGTATCATGCATGGTATTCAAATGATGTTGAGCAATTTAGATGTGATGGTGGACCAGATGGTTGCATAAAGAAGAAAGATGCTGAACCTCTATTCTTAAAAGCAGAACAGCTTGCAAAAAATTTCAAATGTGAGGAAGCACTTAAGTATGATCGTGAAGGACAGAGTAAGGACGGACAAAAGCATGACTCTGATTATACTAATGGTGCTCGTATAAGTTTTTCTTCTTGTGTTGCTGAAAGAACACTAAACTCACATTTAGCTTCTAAAAATCCTCAATCTATGTACCTTGCTGCAGGGCAGTATGAACGTGATGGTAATACTTATTATGCTAAAAAAGTATACAATTCATTAATACACAAATTTCCAAACAGCCAGTGGTCAATTAAAGCTAATGATCGCCTGCTTAATATCAAGTCTGACAGTGATGCGAGTAACAGGCAGAGTGAGTTTGAATCTAATCGCAGATATGAAAGAGAAAAAGATGCTCAATCCTGCAGGAATCGCAAGAGTAGCTGCTGGAGTAGTTGTAGTGATATAAAAGATTATACAAGGCGCAGTAACTGCCAAAGCGGATGCCAAAGCATTTGTAGCGAATAAATGAAATTCCTCCCCCCCGCCCCGGCACCTGCCGTGGCGGGGTTTCTTTTTGTCTCCACCGCACTTCTGTCCGTCTAACCTCTGCAGATGTTCACCATTCTGTCAGAGGGTACTGTCATGCGGATCATCCTGCTATCAGTTGCTTCCATCATCATAACCATAGCCTGTATGTTTCACCCGCTTTACCCAACTGAACTGGGCCTGTTTGCCAGCGGATGGATAGGTGCGCTGTCAGCACTGCTTATGCTGTGGTATGAGCTGAAGCAAAAAGCCAGAGCCAATGATCTGCTTATGCTGAGTATGCTTTTTACGCTGTCAATGACCCTGTGCCTGGCCGGGCTTTTTGACTGGTTGGAGCTGGCACTGTTTGCTGCAAACGCCAATGCAGAAGGTTTTTACAGCGGCGCCATGCTGGGGGCATTGTTGGGTACATGGGTTGGCTACCGCGTACTTGGCAGACCTGCTGTAGAGACTAGCGTTGAAGACCGCAACCTGTTTCCGGTCTGGGCTGTTACTGTCCAGATGCTGTTTGGCCTGTATATTCTTGGTAACAACTCCATAAACAGTGATGGGATTATCCAGACAGTAACCCCGTTTATGCTGCATTTCTGTCTGACCGTTCTGTTCTGCTGTTCTCCCAAGACAAAGGAGCTGGCGCCGTTTAGTCGGCTGATGATGCGGCTTTTAACCATGTTTGCCAGCCAGCTGGTACTGATTGATACGGTTAGCAAACAGCAACCTGCATTGTGGCAGCTGTATGGCCTGCTCTGCATCTGGCTCTGCTATCGCTCGTTACGTGACCACAACTGGCAGTACCGTGGCTCTTTCAAAACCATCTGTCTGATGGCGATGCTGCTGGGGCTGTTCAGCAATTGGTCTGTTGATGTTCTGACAACAGCGGTAAATGCTTCTGCCATGCTACCGGCTGTGGCTGGCTGGGGCATGGCTGCGCTGGTTATGCTGCCGCAAGCTGTTTCACGATTGCGCTGTATTAACTGGCAGCAGTTCCGCAGCAGGTCCGCATGGTCAAACTGGCTGCATCTGCCCAACAGAACTGTTGTGGCTGATGGCGTTAAGTTTGCGGCAGTTGTGGTTGCCTGTCAGGTTTTATGCCAGTTTTCCCTTGCCCCCATGCGTGATCAGCCTGCAGCGCAATCTTTATCTCTGTTTGCCAATCTCCCCGGTGCCAACCGCTGGCTGGCTGCACTGGCCATGAAGGATTATCACCCGTTCAACAGTCAGGTACGGTTTGATCTTAATGCCATTGCCCATGCCGCAGACTCAAGCGAGGTAGTTACAAAACTGCGTCCTGCGCCGGACCGGTTCAGCTTTACTGAAACCACTACAGAGCATGAATCAGAAAAGAACGGCTACCACCAGGGGATAGGGCTTCGTGTCACCTGGAGAAACAACGGCCTGTATCTGGCAGATGTTATTCCCGGTTCTCCTGCAGACAAAGCCGGGTTTAAGCGTGGCGACCGGATAACCAAAGTTAACGGACACCGTATTGACAGCAGCACCAAACGTGCTAGCCAGTTTCTGAAAGGCAGTGGGGTTGAACAATTTACCGTAGCCCGCAACAATCAGCAGCTTGAATGCAAGGTAACCCCTGGGCAGGTGCAGGATCGCAAACCGGAGTATCGCTTCTTTGAACAGCAAGGGCGGACAATTGGGTATCTGCGTTTTGACAGCTTTTCAACCTGGCTGGAACCAGAACTTAAACGTTTCAGAAAAGAGGCAGCAAAACGTCAGGTGCAACGGCTGGTAATTGATCTGCGGGCAAACGGCGGCGGCAGACTCAGGATGGCCGCAGATATGACATCCTGGCTGATAGGCAAAGACCATAGCGGCAAGACTATTTTCTCATACCGGTATCCTCTGAAATATGAACGCCGTAACACCACCATTTTCAGCAGCGGCAGCGGCAACTATCCCGGTGCAGAGAAGATAGCCTTTATCACCACTGATGACACCTGTTCAGCCTCTGAATCGCTGATCAACGCAGTCAAGGTCTACCGGCCTGTTACGCTTGTCGGCTCCCGCACCTGCGGCAAACCCTGGTTTATGGATACCCTGCAGATGGGAGACGAAAGTTTCTCCATTATATCCGGCGAGGTACTGAATGCGCGGGGTGAGTCTGAACCACTGCAGGGGATGCGGCCAGACACATGGATGGCAGAAGACTTAACTGTTGCGGCAGGCAGCAGCAGAGACCCGTTGCTGAAGGCTGCCGTGGCGGCGGTGGTGCGTTAAGGGGCTGATTATTTTCTGTATAACCGGCAAAGTATGTTTTATACAGCTTGCCACACCAATACTCGAAGGTGCAGGGGGACGTATGAAGAAAATAGTGACGTTTCTTGCCTCATTGTTCTTTTGCAGCAGTCCATCAGCAGATGCGGCTACATCGCATCAAATGCTGCATGAAGGGGCTTTGAACGGAAATATCAAGCAGGTCCGAAACGCCTTGAAGAACGGCGCTAATGTCAACTTCCGTGATGAATATCATAGGACCGCTCTCATAGAAGCAGCCAATCATGGTCACTACGAGATTGCGGCACTTTTGATTGATCACAGTGCTGATGTTAATAGTGCTGACCTTAAAAAACGTACCCCCCTGAGTGAGGCGGTGTCACATGGGCATCAAAAAATTGTTGAACTGCTATTAGTGCATAATGCGGATCGCAAGGTGGTCGATGAAGACGGCAGAAACCTGCTAATGATCGGCTGCTCGGAACGACAACGGTCAATAGTCATTTTGCTGCTCAAAGAGAGTGGAGTTGATCTGAAACAGCGAGATTCACAAGGCATGACCGTTTTGATGCACGCAGCAGCAGGTGGTGACATTGAACTTGTCCAACTTCTGTTGTCTACAGGCGCTGATATTCATGCAAGAGACTCTCAGGGACGTACTGCCTTGATGATTGCAGCAAAAGGTAATGAGCTTGAAAATGATGACGAATCTATCCAGCTGAATGTTGTCAAACTGCTGCTCGCACGTAAGGCTGACCCCTCAGCAACGGATGCAGCAGGTAAAACCGCCCTTGATCATGCAAAGGAGGGGGATCTGCTTATGGGGGTTCGTTTTGTCAATAAGAGCATTGTCAAGCTACTTGGCGGTTGATCATCAGGAAAGATATCTGAGAGTATCAAGACTCATGATATGCAGTTTTCCCTTCTGGTAAACCTACTCCATCGGCTCTCTGTCAGGCCTGATCAGATCATCGGTGTCTCGTTTTGCCGGTTCATCTCTTTTGCCGTTACTGATCGCCAGCATGATGCCACCAGCAGCCACAAAGGCTACCACCATAGCGATCAGGCGTGTGATTCCCTGCAAACCAAGCAGTGATACCGTCCCACTGGCGCAGGCGCCTGCTATCAGTATCTGCATGAAACTCAGTTTTCCCTTTTCCTGTTCAAACATGCTTGTCTCTCCTTGCTTTTTGATATAGTCCTTTTGACGGACAGTTGGGGCAATTTCAATATTTTTTGCAACTGCTCAGCATTGTCCGTCTAACCAATTTATGACAGAAACTTGTTGCATAAGCAGTAAATGCTGCCATTGACATATATCACCAAGGAAAGGACCAGCACTATGCAGGCTGGGTGCATATGTAGATGGATCAGGAACAGAATGAAAATCCGATGATTGTAGAAGAGGATGCAGAAGGCCTGAACATTACGGTTCGTACTCCTCCGTCTGAGCCGGATACCGTCAGTATGCTGGTCTACTTTGTCGGAATCGCCATGACGCTGGCAGGCGGCGCTGTCATCATCAACTCCAACAACTGGGGTGGCCTGCTGCCGCTTTTGGGAGGAGCAGGCCTGACCGCGCTCATGTATTGGGGGCGTACCCAGAAAAAACAGGGCGCTGTTAACCACTACTGCGTATCAGTAGCGGGTGACACCGTTACCTTTATCCATAACAGACGTATTATGGCAGTGCTGTCCCACTCAAAAATAGGGCGGATCTGGATAACCGAGCATCGAACCAGCGGTATGCCGGTCGGGTATGACATTACCGCCTACCATGATGGCATTGAACAGCATCTGTTTACTATCAGCGATGCCGTAGAAACACTGGGCAGCGGCGATCAACTGCTTGATCTGATTGTAGCGTACCTTAATAAAGTCCCTGCCGGAGAAGATACTCCTCAAGGTACTGAAACAGAACCGTCTGCTGTTGAAGCCGAACTGCCCGAAGTGGTTGCTGCTGATGCCGAGCCGTCTGCAGAGGCTGGCGGCGCTATTCTTTCCGGGTATCGCAGAGACTATGCAACAAACACACAACCGACGGCACGTGATAACCGTGAACTGGCGCCGCTGCGGGTACGTATTCGCTACTCGCTGGGAATGGCTCTGTTACTGCTGCTACTCGTCTTTCTGCCGTATCACCCTTCAATTGCGTGGATAGTGCCGTTTTATGACGACAAGGTTAAAAACTTTCTGCTTATTTTGGCAACACTGTGGTTTGTTGGCCCCGTATCGTTTGCATATGTCCTTAGTATCTGCGGAGCCTGTACCTGTCGTCTTGACCACAAAGGCTGGATGGCATGGCCTTTTAATGCACTGGTAAGCGCTTGGCTACTGCAAAGTGCCATTGACTTTGCAGCGAAGCGGTTTGAACTGCAGATTCCCGATATTGTGCCCGTCATCGCCATGGTTGCGCTGATGAGCTGGATATTCTTCCGGGTTATCAACGGCTGCTCCTGCGGTTCGCACCCTGAGCGGCGATGAAGGGGCTGAGTGTCAGCAAGATGCCGGTGTACAGACGTATGACAAGTATCATGGGATACGGACAACATGTATGGAAAGTAATGCTCCTGACGAAAAACAATCGCCACCGGTATCCCGACTGACCATTGACCACGGCACTACGGCGACCCCTGGTCTTCGGTTCATCTATACGGGCAAATCTGGCATATTCAGCTTATCAGAGCTGCTGATGCTGCTAGTAGGCATCATCTTCGTTGGTATCAGTCTGGCCGGTGTGTTTGGCAGCGAGTCGTATCGTTGGGAGGGACTGGTCCTGCTTCTTGTCGCCGCCGTTTTTTTTGACAGGTTTCGTGGTATGCGCAAGGATTCTGGTCGTCTGGAAACTCTGCGCTACTCAGTGCTTGTTGATGACGGGATTGTCTGTTTTTCAGATGGGTACGAGCAGAAAACGTTTGATCTGAGCAAGATTGGTCGCTTATACATTGCCACAACAACAAAGAACGGCACGTTGACAGCGGCCAGTATCAGCGCTTACTACAACGGTGATACCGTGCCGGTACTTAATATACGGGAGCTGTATCCCCGGCTTGGCGATCAAAGTCATGTTGTTCTTGAGCATATTGTGGATTACCTTAATAGCTTTGCCTCAGAGGCACACAAACGGCAAAAACCGAAACAGGATGCTTCCAGGTTTGTACCGATCCAGTCAGGCTGGCGGGATGACTATGCCGTCGAAACACCCATTGCCGCCCGTAATAGCAAACCGTTAGCTGGCAGGGGAAAACGGCTGACCGCCGCTATTGCTTTGGGATTGGCAGCATATCTCATCTACCAATCACCACTCTTTTCTATTGAACAAGATTACTACCTGGCATTGGTTACGCTCTTTGCAATGTTTGGCTTGCCGATCCTGTATACCAAGGCCATGGATATTGTTTCAGCCTGCCCATGTCGTAAAGGGGTTGCCTTGTTGTGCAGCTTTGCCATTATCTGCTTCAGCATGGCACTTTCGTATATCTTGTATGTTCATGTTGAAAAAGGGGGCGCTCCATTGTCTCCCTATAGTATCGCGACAATCTTC
>DAIQQT010000142.1:0-6711 GCA_036786685.1 Trichlorobacter sp. | reverse complement strand
TGATCTGGTGGTGGGAGTCGAGGCAATGGAAAACCGACAGCCGCCCACGGCAGGCAGACCGTACAACCTGGCTATCCGCAAACAGGCAGAGAGCCTTCCGGTGGTTGGAGAGGGACGGCAGAAACCGTTGAACCTGGAAGCAATCATCAGCCTGCGGCCTGATCTGATCATTACCGCCGAGGCAGACCGCGCCCAGGCCGATCAGCTGTCCCGGACCACCGGAGTTCCGGTGCTGGTAATCAACTACGGCGGCATGGGTGTCCTGCAGCAGGACAAGGCATTACAGGCGCTGGAACTGATGGGAATGGCGCTGGGCAGACAAGAACGGGCCAAACAGCTGATACAGTTCTTTACCGTTCAACAACGGGAGCTGGCACGGCGCACCAAGTCCGTTTCCCGCCAGCCCACGCTCTACGTGGGGGCTGTCAGCCAGCGTGGGCACCACGGCATCACCAGCACCGATGCCGATTATTATCCACTTGACGTACTGCGCACCCCGCACCTGGCACAGCAGACCGGCAAGCACGGGCACCTGCATATCAATCGTGAGCAGCTGCTGTTCTGGAATCCAGCCGTAATACTGCTGGATGCAAACGGAATACCCCTGGTGCGGGATGATTACCTGCGCCACCCAGAGTATTACCGGCACCTTGCTGCGGTACGCACCAACCAGGTCTACCGGGTCATGCCGTATAACAACTACCACACAAACCTGGAAATTACTCTGGCCAACAGCTGGTATATCGGCAAAATACTCTATCCACAGTGGTTTAGCGATATTGATCCAGCACGTAAAGCCGATGAACTCTGCCGCATGTTTAATGGCATTTCCTGCTACGCCGCACTGCGTGCCGAGTTTGGCGGCTACGGCCCACTACAGCTTACAGCGACCAACTAGCAATGTCACCCGCCGGCAGCTACAGAGACATGATCCGCAGACGCCTGCTGTTGCTGGCGCTTTTGCTGGTGTTGCTAGCACCGCTGACCATGCTCTCTCTCCGTATCGGTTCGTTTCATATACCGACCGCCACCATCCTGAAAAGCCTGCTGACCGGCAGTAGCGACAGCCTGATTCAGCACCTGATCTGGGATATCCGCCTGCCCCGCACGCTGGCGGCACTGGTTGCAGGAGCAGGGCTGGCACTGGCAGGCAGTGTCATGCAAACACTGCTCAGCAACCCGCTGGCTGCACCATCAACCCTGGGAGTCTCCCAAGGCGCCGCATTCGGTGCCACCGTTGCCATCATACTGTTCAAGGTCGGCTATCTGTATCCGGCTGCCAGTGCCGGGTCGCTTCTAACCGCCCACGGCACTATAGCGGCCTGCGCCTTCTGCGGTTCACTGCTCAGCATACTGGCGATCCTTGCCATTTCAACCTTTAGGCAGTTGTCCAGTGAAGCGATGATTCTGGCAGGGGTTGCCATGGGGGCTTTTCTCAGCGCCGGTACCATGTTGTTACAGTACTTCGGCGACGACTCACAGGTGGCAGCGTCCCTAATCTGGACCTTCGGCGATCTGGGCAAGGCCGGGTGGCAAGAAATCAGGCTGCTGACCCTGCTGCTGTTTCCCATAAGCGGCTACCTGCTAACCAGGGCCTGGTGCCTCAACAGCCTGCAGTGGGGCACGGATTTAGCCCGCACCATGGGAGTCGCCACCTGACGGTTACGCCTGATCGGGCTGTTGCTGGTCTGCCTGCTGGTGGCGGTCATCACTGCCTTCTGGGGTATCATCGCTTTTATCGGGCTAATGGCTCCCCCCCTGATTCGTCCCCTGATCGGCACGGACCAGCGTTTTCTGCTGCCGTCCTCGGCCCTCTGCGGCGCCCTGTTACTGCTGATTGCCGATTGCATCTCCCGCACGGTGCTCGCTCCGCTGGTGATCCCGGTCGGTATTGTCACCTCATTCGCTGGCGCTCCGTTGTTCTTATACCTGCTACTGAAACGGAGATCATCATGATCCAGATCAGCAATCTCTGCTTTTCCTACGGCAGCCGGCAGGTTCTGCACAATGTTTCTTTCAGCATCCCGCAGGGGCAGTTTTTTGCAGTACTCGGCATGAACGGTTCCGGGAAAACCACCCTGTTGAAGACCATTAACGGATTGCTGCAACCGGCCGGTGGTTCCATCAGCATCAACGGCAGGAACACGGCAGGCATGACCCGCCGTGAGATGGCGCACCAGATCGCCTATCTGCCCCAAACCACCATCCCCCTCGATTGCAGCGTCTTTGAAGCAGTACTGCTGGGCAGAAAACCGCACCTGAACTGGCAGTTGTGCGACGAAGACCTGACAGAGATATCCCGGATACTGGAGCTGACCGGCCTTACAGGCCATGCCGACCGGACCGTCTGCCACCTTTCCGGTGGCGAGCTGCAGCGGGTCGCCATTGCCCGTACCCTGGCACAGCGCCCTGCCCTGTTGTTGCTGGACGAGCCGGTTAACCACCTGGACATGCGCAGCCAGTTGGAGATCATGGCCCTGATCCGTGCATTGACCGGTCAGCTGGGGATTGTCACCATCGCAGTCATGCATGACCTGAATATGGCGCTACGCTTTGCTGACGGCTTTCTGCTGCTGAAAGAGGGAGAACTGCTGGCAACAGGGGGGAAGGAACTACTGACCGCAGAGCTGGTTACTGCAGCATACGGGCTTGAGGTACGGATGCACCAACTGGAGGGCGTCACGGTGCTGCTACCCGTTTCTGCCTGCTAACTTCGCAAGGTTACATCGAACAGTACCCATCAAGCTTCCACATTCTGCAGCACTCTCTCGGTAAAGGCCTCAACCGGTATCGGGCGGCTGAAATAGTAGCCTTGGGCAAGACGGCAGCCAAGCTCAAGCAGCAGTTGATGCTGTTCCTGGGTCTCCACCCCCTCGGCCACGGTATCCAGTTCCAGTTGTGCCGCAATGGCTAAAATCGTTGCAACGATAGCTTTATCGTTCTGGTCTGTGGTGAGATACTTAACGAAAGAACGGTCTATTTTCAGCGTATTGATGGGGAAACGCTTCAGGTGGGACAGGGACGAATAGCCGGTACCGAAATCATCAATGGCAAGACTGAAGCCCAGCCAGCGCAATGAAGACATCACCTCAACGATCTGTTCGGGATTATGCATCAGGCAGCTCTCGGTCAGCTCCAGTTCGACGCACGAGGGAGAAACGCCTGATTGCAGAAATATACGTTCAACCCGTTCCAGAAAATACAGATCATCAAACTGCTTGGCCGATACATTAATTGCAATTTTCCCGACGCATGGCACTCCTTGTTGTTGCCAGCGGAGCATCTGTTCGCAGACAGTCTTAAAAATCCACTCGCCAATCACCGGCATCAATCCCCGGTCCTCAGCCAGCGTAATAAATTCTGCAGGGCTTACCGCCCCCAATACCGGGTCGTTCCAACGGAGCAGTGCCTCCGCGCCGACCGTAGCGCCAGTTTCAAGGTCAATTTTCGGTTGGTACCAGAGCTGCAAATGATTGTCCGGCAGGGCATATTCCAGGCGATGGGCAAGCGACAACCTCCTGAACAGCTCCTGCGTCATCTCATGACTGTAAAAAAGGTACCCTCCGCCCAAAGCCTTTGCCTTGGACATGGCAAGGTCCGCACGGGCCAGCAACTCTTTCGGGTTATCGGCATCGTTGGGGTAGATTGCAATCCCGATACTGCCGCGAAGGGAAAAAGCGTGGTCATCACAGGTTAAGGGTTGTCTGATTGCCTCCAGAAGTTTTTCGGATAACTCAACCGCCTGCATCTGGCCGGCAGGACGCAGTATGACAACAAAATCATCTCCGCCAAATCTGGTTACAACGCCGTCGTTCCCTACCAGCTCCGTGATCTTCGCAGCGGTTTGTATCAGGATAGTGTCACCGGTTTCATGGCCATGGGTTTCATTGATTTCGTG
This sequence comes from Trichlorobacter sp., assembly GCA_036786685.1. GTDB lineage: Bacteria > Desulfobacterota > Desulfuromonadia > Geobacterales > Pseudopelobacteraceae > Trichlorobacter. Next base: position 2,813 of record DAIQQT010000142.1, on the reverse strand, counting down.
GATATAATCAAGGTCAAGCATACAAACCGCAAACTGCTGTTCCTGTTCTGCGCCTTCTGTAACGGCATGTTTAAGCAGATCGGCAAGATAGTTTCTGTTAGGTAATCCGGTCAAACTGTCGAAAAACGCAAGCTGTTCTATCCGCTTTGCCGCGTGTTCATGGGCGGTTCGCAGACGGATATTGGTAATGCCAAATGACAGATCACGGGCAAGATCTTCAAAAAGTTTGATCTCTTCTGTGCCGAAGGCATAGGGTTCCGCAGCATAAATGGCAATGGCGCCGATTACCTCACCATCAACATGCAGTGGCAGCGCAATCGCAGACTGGTAATTTCTCCGCCGTGCATCTTCATGCCAGGGAGCGAGTCGGCTGTCGTTGAGGATATTCTGGCGCAGTTGCGTTGTATCTGTACGCATTGCGGTACTCATGGCGCTTTGGCCATACTGGTTATCGCCCCAGGACATACGTGGTGCCTGGGTGAGAAATCCCGCTTCATGGCCACAGTAGGCCGCAGGCCTGACCAACTGCTCAGTAGAGGATTCCTTGTAACCAACCCAGCTGAAAGAGTACTCGCCAATCTCAACAGCTATCCTGCAGACCTCTTCAAGCAGCGCCTGCTCATCGGTAGCCCTCAGCAGGCTGCGGTTGCTTGCAGAAAGCAACTTGAGCGACCGGTTTGCTCGGTAAAGCCGGTCCTCATTCAACTGCAACCGCTGAACAACAGCCTCCATTGACTGCACGGTTTTCTGCAGCTCTTGCTCAACCTGCTGCGCACGCTGCTTCCCAACCCCAAGCTCGGCAAGCAGCGATGTCATGGTGGTCACAAGCGGCAGAATTCTGGCAATATCCGCATCCGGTATCACGGGAATCAGCTGAACTGCCTCCAGAAAGACCTGTTCATCAAAATTGTGTTGGCGGGCTTCTCGTTGGAAATGATCAAGATCCGGTGGGCTGGTGAAAATTTGTCCCAACAGCAACATCCCCAGCTTTTCGCCGGCGTGCTGCAAGGGCAGCGTAAATGTTATCAGCCCATGGGAACACAGGCTATCACCCTGTTCCAGCAATGGCTCTGCATCAGACACCGCTGAACAGAGTGCCCTGCAGTGGCAGGCCGGGGAAGAACCGTAGAAACGTTCACAGAGCGTTGGTTGCAGACGTGAGGCCAGCAGATTACCGCCGTTGTCAAACACCGCCGATGCAATACCGGTTGCAGCACTGAAGGCATCCAAAAAAGCCTGTAGCGATGTTTTATCCAGCACTCGAATGAGCTGGCAATGATTCCGACCTGACTCCATAGGCTCCTTTCAAACCAGCTGTTATGTCAGAATGCACTCGATTGTACTGTCCCGCTAAACCGATACCCCATGCCGGTAGTGCAGGTTTAACACGGTTTCCAGCTCTTCCAGAACAAGTGGTTTCGTGATAAGCGCATCAAAATCAGCAAGGAGAGATATGCCGTCATGGTTATAGCAGGTATACGTGGTCTGGGCAATGATTGGCGTGGGACGTTTCGCGCTCACCAACTCCAGCCTGCAGACTTCATACAGCGTCTCCAGGCCGTTCAAGAGCGTCATATTGATATTTATCAGTACCACCTAAAAACAAGAAAAATAACAACAAACTTAGACATTTATATACTATTACTCTACAATATCTCCTTTAGCAGGACAGAAAGCGTTTCAAGCGTTATTGGCTTTGACAAATACCCATTAACTCCGCTTCTTAAGCAAACACTCCGTGGATACCGGATTACATCTGCCGTGACAGCAATAATGGGGACGTCTGCATGATGTGCGCCTGCGGCACCATTTCTGATCAGATTTACTGTGGCAGGTCCGTCAATACTCGGCATAATCCAGTCAAGCAAGACCAAGTCAAAAGAACTGCACAGCATGATGTTTTGTGCCTCTTCCCCGTTCAACACATACTGCGCTTGGTAGCCAAGATGGTTCAACATTGCAACCGCAACCCTGCAACTTATCTGATCGTCATCAACGACCAATATGTGATGACAATCAGACCGGCACACTTGCAACACGTAACGCACCAAGACCTTTCAAGATGATGCACGTTGAATACACCTAATATGTGTATAATTCAATATTTTTAACTATCAACTAGAGCGGTATCACAGAAAAGACGGCTTTGCTAGGATGCCGCCATGCCAAATGACATTGTAACAACAGGTGAAATCGGCTGCATCATCAGGCAACGTCGTAAAGAGCTCGGCTTTTCTCAAGAACAGCTATCTGAAAAAGTAGGTGTTTCCTATCAACAGATACAGCGATATGAGAATGGCGGAAGTATGCTTAATGTTGAGAACATCCAGAGAATCGCAATAGCACTGAGACTCCCTGTCAATTTTTTCTTTGAGCAGCACTCTCCACCACCAGTCATTTCTGACCCATCACCGCTCTACACGTCTGCAGAAGAAAAAAGGCTGGTTAAGCATTTCAGGGAGCTGTTGGATAAAGCTGACCGGCAACTTGTACTTGGCGTTATACGAAAGTTGGCCCAACGTCAGGGCCACTAGTGAAAGGTTCTTGCATCATAAACACTGCATGTACTGCACATATTACTGTCCTTTAGACGAACAAAGCCATTAGAGCAACCCATCAATCTGCTGCAAACCTTCCAGCGCTCCACAAGCCAGCCCGATATGGGGTGCTGCGATCTCAGGTTCCCTGGTATTGATCCTTACCACAGTAGCAGCGGGATAACACCAGCCCAGACGTTCCGACATCGCCCGGATAGTCGGTATACCAGTACCGGCCCCCATTTCAATAACAGCAATCCGTTTCGCACCCTGTTC
>DAIQQT010000141.1:0-6743 GCA_036786685.1 Trichlorobacter sp. | reverse complement strand
CCAGGTCCTCTTCAGCCGGTTCTTTCTGCCAGCCAAGACAGGCAAGCGCCTTACGGGCAGTGTCAGGCATAAAAGGAGCGACCAGAGAATGTACCAATCTCTGGGCCTCCAGCAGGCAATACATGACCGTTGCCAACTGATCACGCTTGTCAGGATCTTTTGCAAGCCCCCAGGGAGCGGTTTCATCAATATATTTGTTGCCTGCTGAAATAACATCCCAGATTGATTGCAGGGCCTTACTGAAGGCCAATTCATCCATGCAACCATCAACCGCAGCAATCATCCCTTCAGCCTTGGCCTTTAACGTTGCATCAAGTTCTGAAAAAAGACCTGGCGCAGGCAGGATGCCATCAAAATATTTAACCAGCATGGCAGTTGAGCGGGACAGCAGGTTGCCCAGATCGTTGGCCAGGTCAGAGTTGATCCGGTTGATCAATGATCCGTGTGAAAAATCACCATCCAGGCCAAAGGGCACTTCCCGCATCAGGAAGTAGCGCACCACATCCACGCCATATTTGTCGATCAACATGTTGGGTTCAACAACATTCTGCAGGGATTTTGACATCTTCTGACCTTCCACCGTCCACCAGCCATGGGCAAAGACCTTCTGGGGAATCGGTAGACCGGCAGCCATCAGGAATGTTGGCCAGTAGACAGTGTGGAAACGCAGGATATCCTTGCCGATTAAATGGGCATCTGCGGGCCAGTAACGACCGTAGTTACCATCAGCATTCGGATAGCCAAGTGCACTGATGTAGTTGGTCAGAGCATCAAACCAGACATAGATAACGTGACGCTCATTGCCAGGCACCGGAATACCCCAGGAAAACGAGGTACGGGATACTGACAGGTCACGCAATCCTTCTTTCACAAAGGAGATAATCTCATTACGTCTGGTCTTGGGCTGGATAAAATCTGGATTAGCATCAATATGCGCCAGCAGCTTTTCACCATAGGCGCTCATCTTAAAGAAGTATGACTCCTCCTTCAGCTTCTCCACCGGACGGTTACAATCCGGGCATTTGCCATCTTCCACCTGAGTCTCGGTCCAGAAAGTCTCGCAGGGGGTGCAGTACCAGTCCTCGTACTCGCCCAGATAGATATCACCCTGTTCCATCAACTGTTTAAAGATATGGGTGACACCCTGCTTATGGCGCTCCTGGGTGGTGCGGATAAAGTCATTGTGGGAGATGCCCAGCTTTTCCCACAGGGCCTGAAAACGTTTTACCACCCGGTCCGCAAGTTCAAGCGGAGTTTCACCATTGGTCTGGGCAGCCTTTTCAACCTTCTGACCATGTTCATCACTGCCGGTCAGAAAAAAGACATCAAACCCTTTCATTCGCTTGTAACGGGCCAGGACATCGGCCGCAACAGTGGTATAGGCGTGGCCAATATGGGGCACGTCATTTACGTAATAGATCGGTGTGGTAACGTAAAAATATGGTTTCATTGCTGATTACTCCTGGGGTGGTCTTTCTGTTTTCTGATCAGATGGCTTACGGTGTCCATGACGCCGGTTACGCTTTTTACGTTTCTGCTTATCATCAGTTTTAGGCTGTTGGGTGGCAGTCTCCGGCTTTTCAACAGCTGGTGCTTTTGTTGCTACAGTCGTATCAACTTCTGCAGCAGGAGCTGCAGCGGCAGATGAAGGTGCTGGACGTTGGCGTCTCTGCTGGGTCTGTTGTTCCCGTGGCCGGCGTGGAGCCTGCTGCTGGACCTGAAGCAGTTCCTTCTCTTTAACCGGCTCTGGCTGGGTAGCAAGCGGGCTGTTTTCATCAAGCAGTTCTTTAACCTTTACCGAGACCTGTTTGCCATCTTCCTGACGCAGTATCAGCTCTCCAGTCAAGAGGTTCATCTTTTCTACGGTGCCGCTGCACTGGACCGTACGAACCCGTTTGCCGCACTTGGGGAAGTTTTTCCGCAGGTCGCAGTAGGTTTCATATTCGTAATCAAGGCAGCAAAGCAGCCTGCCGCACTGTCCGGATATCTTGGATGGATTCAGGGCCAGGTTCTGCTCCTTGGCCATCTTGACTGATACCGGCTGGAAGTCTCGCAGAAAGGAGGCACAGCACAGTTCACGTCCGCAGATTCCCAGGCCGCCAACCATCTTGGCCTCATCCCGCACACCGATCTGGCGCATCTCTATTCTGGTGTGGAAGGTATGGGCCAGGTCCTTGACCAGTTCGCGGAAATCAACCCTGCCATCTGCAGTAAAATAAAAAATCGCCTTGCTGCCGTCAAAGAGGTGCTCGACCCGGACCAACTTCATGTCCATATTACGCTCTTTGATCCGGCGCAGACAGAAGTCATAGGCCTCTTTTTCCCGACGGTTGTGATGGGCAAGGGTCTTTTCATCCTCAGGCCCCAGCAGACGCTGCACTGGCGCCAGGGGATGACTGAAACTGGTCTCATCCTTCTCTTCCGGGCCGGTTACCACGGTACCCAGGCTGATACCCCGTTCGGTTTCAACCACCACCCGGTTTCCCGGTTTCAAGTCAAGGGTGCCAGCATTAAAATCATACATCTTGCCTGCCGGATTAAACTGTATGGAAACAACACGGATCACGTATCAGACTCCTTTTCGTAAACGATCATAGGTCAACAGGAAGCGTTCCAATGCCAGTTTGGGATTGGCATTGCCCTGAACTGCCCGTCTGATTTCAAGGGCGCGCTCAAGGGCCTCCATACTACCAGCCGGGGTAAAGCGTGCGGCTTCAGCAGTAAGTTCACTATTCAGAAAGCGATTTGCTATGCCAACCTGTCCGCAGGAGCGGATCAGTAACAGATCCCGTAACAATGAGATAAGCAGGTTAAAGGTCAGTAGGGTCTCTTCCCGTCCACCAGCCACTGACTCAGCAGCATCAAAAACCGTGGCAATATGCCGTGATGATACCTTTGACAACATTGCCAGCAGTTCTTGCCGACGTACCGCATCAGACTCATCTTCCAGCTCAGTGGCCCGTTCCATGCTTCCTTCTGCCAGAGGGGCCAGTTCCAGCGCCTTTGAAGAAGGCATTCCCTGTTGTATCAGCAGTTCTGTCACAGAACTGTCATCCAATGGGCTGAAGCGCAGATGCTGACAGCGGGAACGGATGGTTGAAAGCAGCAGGTCCGCCTGGGGGGTCAGCAAAATGATGATCGCATGTCCAGGAGGCTCTTCAAGGGTCTTGAGCAGCGCATTAGCTGATTTTTCATTCATCCGCTCTGCCGGTTCAATCAGGCAGGCCTTGCGTTTCGCCTCAAAGGGCCTCAGAAAAAGCTGTTGCTGCAGTTCCCGGATCTGCTCAATGCTGATATCCCGTTTGTCCGGAAACGGTGACAGCTGATGCAGGTCAGGATGGTTGCCGGAGGCCAGTTTGCGGCAGGATGAACAGTTGCCACAGGCATCGCCATTGACCGGTTCCTTGCAGAAAAGAGCCTGTACCAGGGCCAGTGCAGTGGTGCGTCGTCCGCAGCCGTCCGGTCCTTCAAACAGGTAGGCATGGGCCACCCGGTTAGCAGTAATGGAGCGTTGCAGGGCATCAATAACGCGATCCTGCCCCTTTATGGCACAAAGCGGCATCTAGGCAGATACCGTTATGCGGGACAGCACCGCATCAGAAATAGCCAGACCAACCTGATCCGGTGTGTCAGCAGCATCAATAATCAGAAAGCGATCCGGTTCTGCTGCAGCAAGTTGCAGATAGCCGTCCCGCACCTGTTGATGGAAGGCCAGAGATTCAAGTTCAAACCGCTCTTCCCGTGGACCGCTGGTGGTTTCAATCCGTTGTCTGGCACGTCCCAGACCAACCTCAACCGGACAGTCAAGCAACACCGTCAGGTCCGGGGAAATGCCATTACAGGCCAGGTCATTCAAGGTCTCAATGGTTTGACGATCTATCCCACGGCCAAAGGATTGATAGGCGCGGGTGGCATCACTGAATCGGTCGCAAAGCACTATTGCATTGTCTGCCAGTGCAGGATTGATCACCTCTGCCAGATGCTGTGCCCGGCTGGCTGCGTACAGCATCAGTTCAGCCATCGGCACCAGGGCGCTGTTGGCAGCATCCAGCAAAACGCTGCGGATCTGGTTGGCTATGGGGCAGCCGCCCGGTTCACGGGTAAGCAGCACCCGCTGTCCAGCCTGTTGCAGGACAGCCGCAAGCAGCGCAATCTGGGTACTTTTGCCACAGCCTTCTATGCCTTCAAAGGTAATAAACATACGGTCTCCATGATAAGTGGATCATTATAGGCATCAAGGTTATACTTGGCAACGCAAATCAACAATCAAAGCTACTTGCAGCCAACCAATCCATCCCGTATACTCCTGCACATGTCCTGCTATCCAGAACCACGACTGAACCATTGCTTCAGCAATCAAGCCCTGCTGCAACAGGCACTGACCCATCCCTCCTATCTGAATGAGACACGCCAGGAAGGGGCTGCTGACTACCAGCGGCTGGAATTTCTGGGGGATGCAATACTGGGGCTTTTACTGGCAGACCTGCTCTTTCAGCAGTTTCCAACCCTTCCAGAGGGAGATCTGTCCCGCCTGCGTTCTTCTTTAGTTGACCAACCCCGACTGGCCGGTCTGGCTGCTGATGCCGGAATAGCCCCACTGATTCTGATGGGTAAAGGTGCTGAGCGGGAAGGGGGGCGCACAAACCCCTCTATTTTGGCTGATGTGTTTGAGGCCTTGATCGGCGCTATTTACTGTGATGCAGGCTTCAGCGCTGCGCAGAACGTGGTTACGAAGATCTATCTGCCGCTGATTACTACCATAGCTGTGGGTGCTCCACCGCAACATGATGCCAAGAGTGAACTGCAGGAGTTTCTGGCTGCCAGAAAACAACCAGCCCCCGCTTACAGCCTGATTGATCAACAGGGGCCGGACCATGATCGCCTCTTCAGTGTGGAGGTAACTGTGGATGATATGATGTTGGGACAGGGGCAGGGGCGCAGCAAGAAGGCGGCCCAGCAGTCAGCAGCAGAGGCCGCTCTGGTCCGGTTGCGGAGCTGATTCCAGCATCATGCGTCCTTTGATCATCCCGTTTTTTATTCCCCATGCAGGCTGCCCCCACACCTGTCTCTTCTGTAACCAGCACCAGATTTCAGGTGTCAAACAGCAACTGCCATCAGCACAGCAGATAACCGATACCGTACTGCAATGGCTGGAACGTTCTCCCCATAGAGCTACTGAAGTTGCCTTTTACGGGGGGAGTTTTACCCTGTTGCCCCGAAAACAACAGGAACAGTTGCTTTATGCCGTACAACCGCTGATTGAGCAACAGCTGGTAAAAAGTATACGGATTTCAACCAGACCTGATGCGCTTGAGCAAGCAGCGCTGGAGTTTCTTGCTGAACGCAAGGTGGCTACCATTGAAATCGGGGTGCAATCCCTTGATGAACAGGTGCTGCTGCAAAGTAACAGAGGGCATACAGCAGCAGACAGCTTTTTAGCCATTCAGCGCGTCAAGGCTGCCGGGTTTCAGGTTGGTGCTCAACTGTTGCCCGGTCTGCCTGGGGATACCCAGGCAAAGGCACTGGCCAGTGTGCAAGGGGTACTTGCAGCAGGAGCAGAATTTGTGCGGATCTATCCGGCAGTGGTGCTCTCAGGCACTGCATTGGCGGATCAGTTTAAGGCAGGCCAGTATCATCCGCCTGATCTTGAACAGGGAGTACAAATCTGTGCGCGGATGTTGCATCTCTGCTTACGGGCAGGTATACCGGTTATACGGATCGGCTTGCAGGCTGAAGAAGGTCTGTCTGCAGCAGGGACGATTCTGGCTGGCTGCTGGCACCCTGCCTTAGGACAACTGGTTAAAGCGCAACTGTATCATGACTTGGTTGTCACGCTTGCAGGGCAGTTGATAACTACAGAAGGGGTGCAACTTGCCTGTCATCCAGAGCGGTTTTCTGAGGTACAGGGACACGCGAGGAGCAACCTGACTCGTTGGCAGCAGTCAGGTTTGTCAATTAGAAAAGTTCAGACAGACGCCAGCTTACAGCCCGATCAAGTCTGCCTTTCAAACTTACAGCAAAAGAATATAGGTTCTGTCATAACCACTTGTATTTATAAGGAGATATATGATGCGTAAAGAATCGCTGGCATTTTTGGAAAAACTGTTGGCAGCTCCCAGTCCCTCTGGCTATGAACAACCAGCCCAACGGCTGTTTCGTGACTACGTTGCTCCCTATTGTCAGGTCAGCAGTGATGTACTGGGCAATGTCTATGGTTTTATTCCGGGACAGGGCAAGGATCGACCTAAAGTGATGCTGGTAGGGCATTCCGATGAGATCGGTCTACAAGTTAAATATATTGATGATAAGGGCTTTCTCTATTTTGCAGCCATCGGCGGGGTGGATGCCCATCTAACACCGGGCAAGGTAGTACATATCCATACGGCAGACGGCCCGCTATCTGGCGTTGTCGGCAAGCGTCCGATTCATCTGATGGACACCAAGGACCGCGAGACCGTGGTCAAGCTGGAGGCACAGTATATTGATATTGGTGCTAAGGACAAAAAAGAGGCTCAGAAACTGGTGCGGGTAGGGGATTGTATAACTTTTGCCAGCGAGTTTACCCGCCTGCAGGGTGATCGGGTCGCATCCCGTGGTTTTGATGATAAGGCCGGCTCCTTTGTTGTGGCAGAAGTGCTGCGCCTGGTGGCAGCTGAAAAGAAAAAACTGCCGGTTGATCTGTATGGCGTCTCGTCCGTTCAGGAAGAGATCGGTCTGCGTGGGGGCACCACCAGCTGTTATAC
>DAIQQT010000140.1:0-6749 GCA_036786685.1 Trichlorobacter sp. | reverse complement strand
AAAAAGCTGCAGCCTTGTTCCCGCGGATTGAGACAAAAGAGTAAGCTCCAACAGAAACGGGGAGGCCGATTCGGCCTCCCCATTCTTCATCATCTCGTATTTAAATGTTCTCTATGAGCAGGAAGAACCAAACTCAGGAGAAATCACAAAACCTTCCCGCATCCCAGAATTAACAAAATCAATCACCTGACCATCCAGAAAAGAGTTCAGACTTTTTTCAGCAAGCAGCTCAATCCCGTTCAATGTTATCTTGTTATCGTTTTCACCCGGCTCATCCAGAGCCAGCCCCAGACGGGGTCCACCTCAACCAAAACCTTCAAACACCACCCGCAGCAGCTTGCCGGGGTTCTGGGCCAGGATCGGCTCCAGAGCTGTTTTTGCCGCATCCGTAATTTTCATAACGATGCTCCTTTGAGAGTATTCATATATTTAAATATATATAAAATAATTTTCATTTTCAAGCAAGAAATGAGCAGCAATAATCAGAGACAGTCTGCACCTTCATGGTGAAAGATGAATTAGCTGCAACCTCAAATGACTGCCCACCGCCAATCCGTCTCCAACCGGTTTCGCCAACAAGTTGCAGATCCAGTTCACCGGTCAGTATCTCCATCAGCTCAGCAGCGCCGGTATTAAAGGTATATTCACCCGGTTGCATAATCCCCAGGGTCTTCTTGGAACCATCAGGAAACAGCACGGTATGGCTGGCAACAGCACCGTTAAAATAGATATTTGCTTCACGAACAACCGTTACACCTGCGAACTCTGACATGCGTACACTCCTTTGAATATTAGATATGTCTTAAAAAAGGTGAAGCACACCTTTAAACAGCTACGGCAAAACTGGAAAAACCGCATTATCAAATTAAAACCTATAAATTCAAATTAGTTACAAAACATGGCACACCTGATGCTCTATGCCAGCTAACACATTCCACAAGGAGGAGTACCATGAAACGGCTCATTTTCGCAATTACCGCATCACTGATTACCCTGGCATCAGCATCGTTTGCAGAAGAGGTAAAGATAGTCGGCCCTGTTGTCAAGATTCAGGCAGAAGCCGGAAAGGCATCAGTCGTTATCAAGGACAATACCAGTGGCAAGGATATTACCGTCACCGTAACTGATCAACTGACCGTAGACAAGCTGAATGACAAGCGGATCACTACCGGTGATGAAGTACGGGTAAAATACGATACTAAAGACAATGTTTCCAAGCTTTTAAGAAAAACAGCCGGCTGTTAAATGTTTAACAGGGCTTTAAAAAACGTGAGGAGGAAGGCCGGATACAAAGCAACGCCTTAGACGGCCTCCGGAATAGTTTTTTCAAAGCTCTGCTACAGGGTCAGGCCGTATGGTCTGACCCTTTTTTATTACTTTTATTCGGTTGGTGGTGCCTGGGAACCTGGGCCAATCCGTAAATTCGCCGTAGCGATATAGATCTCTCGTAAAAACCAGACCAATCCGAGCACCATGGAGAGCATGGCGCAGATAAACAGAATCGCCACCGGAATGGAAGGATCAATCCCAAGAAAGGCGCCGATAAACATCAAGGCGATCACGGTACAGACCAGAAAGGCAGTAGTTGTACAGAGGTTAATGGCTCTACCGATCAGCTTGGCTCTTGTTGCCAGTGTGTTAAGGTCACTACGAATCAGTTCTTTATGCTCATCAAGTGTGGCAATTTCAAAACGTGATTCAAGCAGGCGGGCACGGTCAATCACACGCCCCAACCGGTTAGTCAAGACCGAAAGGAGCGCACCGATACCGGTCAGCAGAAACACCGGGGCCACTGAAAGCTGAATGGCGTGGGAAACCGTATTTACATCAGATAAAGTACGCAGCATTGTTCACTACTCCAGAACTATCGACGTCCATTCCATTCAAACTTTTCCGGATGTCCATCAGCCTGCCAGGAACCGTAAAATGATTTAAAACCTTCCTCAAACTGGATATCCAATTTGCCGGTACCATACTTGTCAGCCCAGACACAACTGACACGGGGAGGTGTAGACCTGGCTGTACAGGGAAACAGGATCCCTTCCACAAGGTTGTCTTTTTCTTCAAAGCTGTAATTACCAGCCAGATCGCCTTGTTGATTAATCTCAAAGGTCGTGTTTCCCTTCAATAACTCACCAGAACTGTGAATATCACTCTGGTAGCTGCCTATGGCCCAGTGAAACCATTCCAGCGGCTCACCTTGCTCAGCCTGTGCCACAGCAGCACTGACCATCAGCAGACAAAAGATGAAGGTTCTTTGCAGCATCCTGATAATCATACGGCCCTCCCTGGAAATTTATGCAATGCCGGCCAGCTCCAAACGGGTTCCCCAACGACGCAACAGTTCTTCTTTTATCCTTTGTCCATCCGGCATTATCAATCCAGGATCATGCTCCAGCAGTTCCAGAGCTGCTGTGCGAGCCTGCTCCAATATAACTCCATCCCGCAGGATGCTTGCCACCCTGAAATCAGGCATGCCGGATTGCCGTGTACCCAAAAAATCACCAGGACCGCGGATTTCAAGATCTGCCTCGGCAATCCTGAAACCATCAGTGGTGGATTCCATCACTCTGAGCCGTTTCTCACCATCTTCAGACAGCTTGCCCGCTGTTAACAGAATACAGTGTGATTGATGGCTGCCACGCCCTACCCTGCCCCGCAACTGGTGTAACTGTGACAGTCCAAAACGCTCGGCATGTTCAATTACCATCAGGGTGGCATTGGGCACATCAATCCCCACCTCAATCACGGTGGTGGACACCAGAATATCCAGTTCACGGTTTTTAAAAGAGGCCATAACCGCTTCTTTTTCTTCCGGCTTCATCCGGCCATGCAGCAGCCCCAGCCTGAGTCCGGGGAAAATATCAGCCTGTAGATGCTCAGCCATCTGGGTTGCTGCCTTAAGATCAGACTTCTCAGACTCTTCAACCAGAGGATAGATAACGTATGCCTGACGACCTAGCTCAATCTCCCGGTGGATCATCTCGTAAACCTGTTTACGGCGTGATTCAAAGTATATCTTTGTATTGATTGGAGTTCTGCCCGGCGGCAATTCATCAATGACTGACAGAGAAAGATCGCCAAATAACGTCATGGCCAGGGTACGGGGGATCGGGGTGGCGGTCATCACCAGAATATCAGGATTAGCCCCTTTTTTCTTCAGGATACCGCGCTGCAGAACACCAAAACGGTGCTGTTCATCAACAATCCCTAAACCCAGACGGCTGAACTCAACCTTGTCCTGAATCACGGCATGGGTACCGATTACAATAGCTGCCCGGCCATCAGCCACCTGCTGCATTGCCTCTTTCTTGGCCTTGCCCCGCCTACCGGAAGTAAGCAACACAACAGTAATACCAAGTTGCTCACACCAATGATGAATGTTATGCCAATGCTGTTCAGCCAGGATCTCGGTGGGGGCCATGATTGCCACCTGATACTCATTCTCCACCGCCACCAGGGCAGCCATCAGTGCCACCAACGTTTTACCGCTGCCCACATCCCCCTGCACCAGGCGGTGCATCGGGTGGGGAGCGATCATATCGGCCTTGATCTCTGACAGCACCCGGCGTTGGGCTCCAGTCAACTGAAACGGCAACAGTTTGACCAACTCTTTGGTATAACGATGGGTAACCTGAAACGAGATTCCTTCTTCAAGCGCCACACCGCGTTTTTTCAGGGCCAGCCCCAGTTCCCAGAAGAAAAATTCATCAAAGGCGAGAGAACGGTGGGCCAGAGTACGACCTTCATTGAGATCAATCAGGGGCGCTTCTAAAGGTGGCAGATGCACCTGACCAAGCGCTTCCTGCAACGGAAGATACTGATAGGTACTTAACAGAGATTGAGGCAGGATGTTTTCAAGATTAGGAAGAAAAGTATCAACCACCTGACGCATCACGCGCCGCATCCCTTTTTGATGCAAACCTTCCGTCAAGGGATAGACCGGCACAATCCGTCCAAAGTTAACCGGATCAGCAGCCATTACTGCATTAACATCAGCACCTTTCTCTAACCACTCAACATCCGGGTGATGCACCTCTGGTTTCCATCCAAAACTGGTCACCTCACCGGTAAAAACACCTTGTTTACCAATCTGCCAGGTCCGCTTCATCCAGACTCCATTGGCGTGAAACCATTTCAGCACAATACTGCCACTCTCATCCTGCACAACCGCCTCAAAAACCTTGCGGCCACCTTTGGTTGTGGCAGTTTCATCAGAAACAACTGTGCCTTGAAAAACCTGTGTCAGCCCAGGTTTTAACTGCCTGATGGGAATAAGTTGACGCCGGTCTTCATAGCGGTGGGGCAGACAGAACAGGGCATCTTCAACCGTATGAATTCTGCGCTTGGCAAGCAGTTCAGCCAGCTTAGGTCCTACACCTTTGATAAACTGAATACCGGTCTGAAGGTTTTTACGTGCAATAGCCTGTTGTACCGAAACTGCAGGCGGCACAGATGTAACCAGTTTACGCAGCAGCAAGCCTGTATCGTTGGCCTCAATGCCCACATGATCACCCGGCTGAAGGCCGAGCTGTATCAGCTCCTCTGCAGGAATGAACAGTGAGCCGGTATGGTCAACCTGAAGTTTTGTCATGGCAGTAGGAGATATACCTGAAAAAGACAGAGAAGTCAGCCAGCAGGATGTTCAAGCAGATTTAAACAGTGTGTTACCACTTCATCAACTGTGATTTCCTGCATACAGCGGACATTGTAGGGACATGGCGGCGTAGTTCCAAAGGTGGTACAGGGCGAGCAGGGAAGATATTTGTTGATAACAGTATGCAGGTTACCCCGTGGTGCCCATTTAAGTGCCCGACCAGGTCCAAATAATGAAACAGTCGGTACCCCCAGACCCACTGCAATATGCAAAACACCGGAATCACCACTGACAAGCAGGGCAGAACGGGCAAGTACAGCAGCAGTCTCTGCGAGCGAAGTTTGCCCAGCCAGATTCAAACCTGATTCGCCAGCAATGATTTGAGCATCAGCCTGATCAACAGTTCCGCCAACAACAACGACTCCATACCCTTTTTGCGCAAGTTCAGCAGCCACAGCCTTGAACCGAGCAGCTCCCCAGCGACGCTCCGGGATAGAGGCACCGGGAAAGACGGCTACAAAAGGCTTGTGATCCAATGTTGCAAGCAGCTTTCCAGCAGACTCTTGTGCAGTTGCAGGAATAGTCAGAAATGGAAACGTGGGTTCAGCCTGTTCAGACATGCCTGTTAGCGATTCAATCAGATGATAAAAACTGGAAATTTCATAGTCATCATGGGAATAAGGCCGTGAATGGGTAAACATCCGACGGCGCTCATTGGTTGCAAAACCGATCTTTAACGGAGCACGCACCAGACGGGCCACAATGGCTGACAGGCGATGCCACTGCTCCGTATCAATCACCACGTCATATTTTTTTGATACTGCCTGCCAGAACTCAGCAGGCCTGTCGTAGCAATACAGTTGATCCACAGCAGGGATTAAAGAGAATACACCAGCATTACGTCGTTCAGCCAAAATGGTGATTTGAGTAGTGGGATACTTTTTTTTGAGATGATGGATCATTGGAGCCAATAAAACCGCATCGCCAATGCCACCGGGGCGGATGAGGAGGATTGAATTAACAGAGGTTATAGCAATATGCTCGGGACAAGGCCAATGTGTCGCTAAAAAAGAACCGAGACGCTCATCAATATATTTTACCGTTTCAATTTTGGTCATGTCTTTTAGGCACCTGCACCAGCTGTTCAACCAAATCGACAAGCCTCAACGCCAAACGATCTCTTCTGAAGGACTCGATCAGTTCTTCATTCCTGACAGGCAGGTCACCATGATATATCCGCATAAGTGCCTCAAACACTTTTTCGCTATCATTGCCACATACAAATCCGGTGCCGCTGTTTCTAACCAGATTGGCAGCCGCATTTGACTCAAGATTACCCACAACGATGATCGGGGTGCCTGAAATGATATATTCAAAAATCTTTGAACTGTAAAAGCCGCCGTACAATGGATCAGAAGAAGAAAAGAAAATTAGCACATCTGAATTTCGCTGTGCGGCAAGACTTTCCTGTCTGCTTATCTTTGGATGCACAGTCACCAGATTGCCAAGACTGTATTTTTCTGCGGTGGAACGAATAATATCCGTGTTGCAACCGAAAAAGCGAATCTGAATATTCCTTTCCATTTCCATATGTTTCGCCGCTTGTCTGACCCCTTCAAAAAACTGGTCACACTTGTACGAAGTACCGTAAAAAGTGCCGGTATAGGTAATGAGGAACGCATCAGCAGGACTGGGAAATGCATTACTAACATCCTCAGGAAAATAACCATTTTCGATAATGCATACTTTGGAAGCGTAGCCCGCAAAAAAATCTTTCGACAACTGATCGGAAACGGTAATGAGAAAATCTGTGGAATCATTTAATGTCATCTGAATCTTTGACTGAAGCCAGCTTACTGCCCTCACAGGATTTGGCCAGTTTGGGTTTTTTAACCAAGGATCCCGATAGTCGGCAATCCATGGTACGCGGTGGTTCTTTTTCAGACCGTACCCGATAAAGTGACAACTAATAGGGCCTGAAGAGGTAACAACAATATCGAATGTATCCTTTTCAAGAAGTAATTTAGCCCTGCGCCAAGCGGACAGCCCCCAAAAATCCTCCGGCGTGAACAGATTGCCGAACAGCCAGTTCTTCACCCTTGCCAACAATCTGATAAGACTATCTTTGGATTTCCAAAAAAAACGGTTTAAA
>DAIQQT010000139.1:0-6784 GCA_036786685.1 Trichlorobacter sp. | reverse complement strand
TGCAGGGTGACACTCCCGCCGTCCGGCTCCCATTCAAAATGCAGCAGCCGTACGAGGGTGCTCTTGCCGGAACCGCTTTCTCCGACAATACCCAGTGATTCATTACGATACAGCTCAAATGAGACATCATTGCAGGCCAGTACGGAGCCGCAATGGCAGCAACGGTTGGTTTCGCAGTCGGGGCCGGTGGCCTCAACACAGCGGCCGCAGCCTGGTCCGAACCGTTTTGTCAGGCCCTGCACCCGTATCAGTGGTTCCATGTTGCACACCTCTTATCGCAGTAACCTGAGTCTGAGCAGATATGGCGTCTACTGCCGTCTTCCTTGTCAATGATCTCGTCAAGGAAGGTGTCGTCAGCACCACAGCGATCGCAGCATTTGCCTGAAAAATCCTCAATCCTGAACAGATGATCCTCAAATTCAAGCGGCACAACGTTGGTGTAGGGCGGGATGGCATAGATCCGTTTTTCCCTCCCTGCCCCGAACAGGAACAAGGTTTCCGCCTGGTGCAGTTTGGGGACATCCCAACGGGGAATCGGGCTGGGGTCCATGATGTAGCGGCCGTTAACCGTCACCGGGTAGCGGTAGCTGAGCGTGATTTCGCCATACTTGACAATATCTTCGTACAGAAAGAGCCACATTCTGCCATAGTCTGCCTCGGCATGCATTCGCCTGGTTTCCCGTTCCGATGGTTCCACCTCACGCAGCGCCTCAGGATAGGGCACCTGCAAAATCAGGATCTGGCCAGCAGTCATTGCTTCTTCCGGTATCCGGTGGCGGGTCTGGATGAGGGTGGCTGCCAAGGTGTCGGTGGTGGTCGTCACCTTGGCGACACTCTGATAGAATTTTTTGATATTCACCGCGTTAACACTGCCATCGCAGCCTTGGTCTATAACCTTGATGATGTCATCGGGCCGGATCAGCGACAGGGTAATCTGGATGCCGCCGGTTCCCCAGCCACGGGCGATCGGCATTTCTCTGGAACCGTAAGGCACCTGGTAGCCCGGAATGGCCACCGCCTTCAGGATGCTGCGCCTGATTTCTTTTTTTGCGCCGTCATCGAGAAAGCCGAAGGGATACCCACCGGTTTGTTTATCGGTGTGCTGCTCAAGCCATTCATGCATCTGCATGGGTGCCCTCCTGCCGTGCGATGGCCTGTGCTTTGCGCAAGCGGTCAAGGTCTGAAAGGAAATCAACGTAGTGGGGCAGTTTCCAGTGGTTGCAGAAGCCCATGGCCTCGACCCCGTCGGTATGGTAGAGCACAAACTCCTGATCTTCCGCCGGGCAGGTCGGTGTTGCTGTTCTGGTACAGCGGTCCAGTACTGCCATTGAGATCGCCTTGGTCTCGTTTTGTCCGAAACAGAGGCCGTAGCCCAGGCTAAAGCGAGGCATGTCGTCGTTACCGCTGAAACGGGCCAGCACTTCGGCCTCAGTCACTTTGACTTCACCGACAGTGTAGGGTTCGCCGGTTACTGGATGGCTGATCTGCAGCGGCAGGTACCCGATCCGCAGTTCTCCCAGTGTGGGATGAATATCGCCGAAGCCCCGCATGCTTGAGTAAGCCAGCAGCAGCATGCCGCCGGTCTCTCCTCGCGCCAAAGATTGGAGAGCTGCGGTGCGTGGTGCGGGGAAAGTAACAGATTGCCGCGTTATATCGAAAGGTTCGGCCTTTGGCAGGGAATCTGCTTCTGCCAGCAGACCTTCCCGACGCAGCAGATCGATTACCTTCGGGAATGATGCAGGGATGTCGTCGATGGCAGGCAGGTCGGCCATCAAACGTTCACGGAAGGCAGTGCGTCGCGCCTCATCATCTTCAAGCAGGTCAAAGTCAAGCAGTCGCAGGGTATAATCGCTGGTAGGCCCGAGAATCTGGCCACCGGGAATGTCTTTGAATGCCGATGAAATGCGCCGTATCACCCGCATCGGCCCGGTTGTGGCTGACAGAGAATAGCCAAGCCGTGGCTGGGTTGCACGGTAGGCCCGCAGCATGAACGATGACTCCAGGGTATCTCCTGCAGCCTGCTTGAATGCCAGGGCTGCCAGTTCCGGTGCGTAGAGCCCTCCTTCACCCATAATCCGGTCCACTGCGAGGTAGAGCTGTTCCTGCACCTGACGAACCTGCAGCGGCTCTGATTCGCCCTTGATCCGTTCGTAGGCAAATTGCCGGCAGGC
Source organism: Trichlorobacter sp. (assembly GCA_036786685.1). GTDB lineage: Bacteria > Desulfobacterota > Desulfuromonadia > Geobacterales > Pseudopelobacteraceae > Trichlorobacter. Next base: position 4,613 of record DAIQQT010000139.1, on the reverse strand, counting down.
CCGTTCAATGGCCTCATGGCCACCTTTGACAGCAACATATCCCATATCAGTTCACCTGTATGACGGTTGAGCGGGGGATACAGCAGCATTGTCCCGACCGGTCAACGAAAATGGCATCCATGCCAAGCGGAAAAGAACTGTTGATCGTCTGCAGTTGACGGAACTCATCCAGAGCAAGCCCTGAAAAAACAGGTGAAACGGTTTCCTTGATGCCGGGGCCAGTCAGCATCACCGTGCCTCCTTCAGGGGTAAGCTGCTCAATCAGGTAGACGACTGTGACGCTGCTGTCAGGGTAGTCGGGAGTCCCCACTTTGGCTGAGGCAAGCTGACCAGCCGAGGTGCCGTTGCTGACGATAACGAAATCGGCTTCCGCAATCTCGCCAAGACGGCATCCCTCTTGTTGGTGAAGCTGCGTGATCAGCTCCTGTGCCTCGCTCCCGATGCCGCAGATGCAGACTTCATTGTCAAGGATGCAGTCAAGCAGTCTGAGTAGCGGATGCTCTTCAGGGTTGGATGGCTGTATGAAGTGCTGGATACTGCCGGGCCGGCTCATGGCCTTTAACAGCACCCTGAATGTTTCGTGCTGCGAGGCCGTTTTGTCTGGCGTCATGTTCAGGCTCCTGGCATCAGGTCAAAGGTGACCCTGGTGGCGGCGGTCAGGGCGGCCTCTGTTTGATCTGCCCTCTGTTGGCGATCACGCTCCCGCTGCAGGTACTCCGCGACTGCGTTGCGCTGCTCTGTGTACCCTCTGCTTCGCAGCAGGGCATCGACTGCAGCCCGGGCAAGGGCTTTGCGCGGTGCTTCCCCTGACACCATGCCGTAGCCTTCGATACCGTTGAGAGATACGCTTGCCTCGGTTACCAGCACCTCACCCAGATGGAAACCGGTGTTAAAACAGTCGGTGACACTCATCATCAGCAAGCCGGTCCGCGGCGGTTTCAGAATCAACAGGGGCAGATCGTTGAACTGCTTCAGCAGCTCAGTAATAGTGGCGTCATCCATTCCCGCCACCGGCTGTGTTTGGTCAATAGCGTGCATGGAGGCACCTTTCAGGCGTAGGTGATAAAAAAGCTGTAGCCGTGACGTTGAAATCCGAGGGATTCATAAAAACGGTGGGCTGCTTCCCGGTTACGGTTGCTTGAGAAGCTCATCTTGTAGCAGCCCTTCTGACGACAGAGCTCGTGGGCATACTCCATCATCCGCTTGCCGATGCCCATACCGCGCAGGGTTGTGTCTACAACCACGTCTTCGAGCACGGCGCTCGGTGTGCCCAAATGTCCCAGATTGTCCATGACCAGCAGGGCAAATGTGCCAACAGTCCGTTGCTCCAGCAGAGCAACATAGATACTGTAGTCGGGATAGATCTGCATTCTGGAGAAAATTCTGGCTGCTTCATCCAGATCGAGGACAGAGCCGTCGTCTTCACCCAGCTGAGCATAGAGCGAAAGAATGGCAGGCAGGTCGGCTGTAACCGCCTTACGAAGTTCAAGATTCATGGATATCCCCGGTTGTGTTGTATCAGGTGTATCTGGCGCGGATGGCGGCGCTGATCCGGTCAATGACGGCGACAGTGATCACAATAATAAACAGAATGGTGGTAACATCCCTGTTTTCGTAGCTTTTTAACTTGTCAAACAGGTAAACGCCAATGCCGCCTGCACCGGTAAAGCCGAGAATGGTGGCTGAACGGACATCCGATTCCAGCCGGTACAGTGTCATGGAGACAAAAAACGGCGTAATCTGGGGGAATACCGCATAGCGTATGACCTTAACGAAACCTGCACCGGTTGCCGTGAGGGCATCAATCGGCTCCTGCTGGATTGCTTCGATGCCTTCGGAAAATAGTTTGATCAGCACACCTGAAGTGTGGATGCCCAGAGCCAGTATGCCGGGCATCGGGCCCAGGCCGACGGCAGAAACAAACAGCAGGGCCCAGATGATTTCATTGATTGAGCGTGAGAGGTTTGCGAACAGCCGGACAATGCTGTAGATGCCCCGTTTGACGACCAAGGCCACACCCTGTTTGCCAGGTATGATGATGTTCAGGGTGTTTTGCGAGGCAAAAAAAGAAAGCGGGAAAGCGATTGTCACTGAAAGAATCAGCGCCAGGAGCGCCATCTGCACCGTTTCAAGCATAGAAAGCAGATAGCTGGAGAGGCCATGCCTGGCCAGGTTGGGAGGGAAAAAACCGCTATCTTCGATTTCGGGGTTGCCAGCCAGGTAAGTCAGCATATTGCCCCACCCTTCAAGCAGCTTGCCAAGGCCCATTTCCGTGGCGTGCCAGCACCAGGTTACCACCAGCAGCGAGATGCCGACAATCATCAGGTTGTAGGGGTGAAACGGGTTGGTCTGCTGCTTGATCTCATCAATATGCATGGTTGCTGATCTCTTCCAGTAGTTTCTGCTGTTCCGGTGAAACATCAGCCGCAACCGACAGCAATTGCTGTCGGTTGCGGTGGGATGCTACTTTTTTGCAAGCTGTTTCTTCACCTCAATCTGGTCGCGGATTGCATCATAGACATCGTCGGTCACTGCAGCATAGCCTTTCAGTTTAAGTTGATTCAGTCCTTGCTTGTCATTGTAGGAAACGAACGCGTCTTTAAGGGCTTTTTTGAGGGAGTCCGGAAGGTCTTTGCGGTAGGCCATCGGCGAACCGGGGATCAGCTTTGATGTCCAGAGTATGTTGAAGTCGCGCTCCTTGTTCCAGAACTTGCCTTCACCACGTTCCATGTCAAGATCGTTGGTGCTGGCGATGTCTACCTTGCCGCCTTTGATTGCCAGCATGGATGCTTCGTGGCTGCCGGAGTAGATGACCTTGGAAAAGAATTTTTGGGGATCAAGCTTGAGGTCTTTATAAAAATAGACTGTCGGCACGAGGGTGCCGCTGGTGGAGTTTGGATCAGTAAAGGCCCAGACCTTCCCTTTGGCTGCCTGAAGGCTGGTGATCGGGGAACCTTTTTTGGAGATGATGACGCCATGGTAGCCTTTGCTGCCGTCTTCACTGATCTCAATAACAAAGCACTCGGCATTGGCCCGTTGAGCAGCCTCAACATATGATTTCGGGCCATAGTAGGCGAAATCAACATGCTTGAACTGCATGGCTGTAATGACGCCGTTATAGTCGGTGGACGTCTTTAGCTCAACCGGGATACCGAGTTTTTTTCCCAGGTAGTTGACAAGATTGCTGTAGCGTTCGGTCTGGTGGCTTGATGATTCGGTCGGAATGGTGCCGAATACCAGCTTCTTGGGCCACCCGGCCGGAGCTGCCAGTGCTGCTGTCGGCAGACAGATGGCCAGAGCCAGTGTTACGCATGCCTTGAGGATACGTTTCATCGTTGTTTCTCCTTTTCTTACGTGTGTATCTGCAGAAAACTGCAGACTGATTAAGCAGCTGATGCAGCGGCTGGTGAGAAGGGAAAGGTAATGGCCCGTTTTTTATCCTGCTCAGCACGGGGGGTGGTATAGATCTGCTCAACTGTCGCCGGGCATAGTTTGTCGGATGGGCCGTCGTAGACAATCCTACCGTTATTCATGCCGATCACCCGATGGCAGAATTCACGGGCATAGTCCAGCTGATGAAGGTTGGCGATGATGGTCATGCCATATTTCTGGTTTGCATTGCGCAGAGTTTCCATAACGTTCCTGCTGCTGACCGGATCAAGTGAGGAAATCGGTTCATCGGCCACAATGATCTCAGGCTGCTGGGCAATGGCGCGTGCAATGGCCACCCGTTGTTTCTGGCCACCCGACAGGCGGTCACAGCGGCTGAGTGCCTCGGTCTCGATGCCGACCACCCGCATAATTTCGTAGATTTCTTCGTACTGTTGTGGCGTGTAGTACTTCACGAGGGAAGAGAGAAACGGGGTGCGGTGCAGCATGCCGCTTGCAATGTTATCAAGGACTGAAAGACGGGAAACCAGGTTGAATCCCTGAAAAATGACGCCAATCCGGGATCGCAGCTGTTTCAGGTTACGGTGGTTGATGGAGGTGATTTCATGTCCGAGCACCTGCATAGTGCCGCCAAGTACCGTGTTGGTAGCATTGATACTCATCAGCAGTGTTGTTTTGCCGACGCCTGAAGGCCCAATGATGGAAAGAAACTCACCTTTCCGAATAATCAGGTCAACCCCTTTGACAACTTCTTTCTTGCCGTAGCCAAGGGTTACCTGCTGTGCTCTGATTTGTTCAACTGCAGTCATCTGGCGCCTCCCGGAGTCTATGCACGAAAAGGGTTATAGCGCCGGCCTGTTACAGTCAGGTTATGAAGCGGTAAAGATTCTGCAACGTGTGAAGGGGCTGCAGGATTGTAGGCAAAAATCCTGCAGGTTGTCTGGACGGAGGGTTGTGGGTGGAATGATTATATGTTGTCTGCCGGTGTTGCCAGCTGCGTACCTGGCCCCAGCGGATGCCCGGCCAGAAAGCTGGCGGCATCCATGCGTTTGCTGCCGGCGGCTTGCAGTTCCTTGATCAGCAGCGAACCGCTGCCACAGGCGACTTCGATGCCGTCCTTGCATGCAGCGATGACCGTGCCGGGTATGCCGGACCCGTCACCGATTGCGGTACGAAACAATTTGAGCGGCTGACCGTCCAGCAGGGTGACGGTGCCGGGCCAG
>DAIQQT010000138.1:0-6796 GCA_036786685.1 Trichlorobacter sp. | reverse complement strand
CAGGTTACGGCTGATCAGACCGGCTGCACCATCAAGAATCAATTGGGATGAACGGTGGTTGTCAGTCAGGGTCACCGTAGTGAGAGAATCCTGATAACGTCCGGCAAAACGGCGGATATTCTCGACGCTGGCTCCCTGAAAACGGAAGATGGATTGATCATCATCCCCCACCACAAACAGGTTGGGGGCATCCCAGTAGTCAGCCAGTTGCAGCAGCAGCTCAAACTGGGAACCACTGGTATCCTGAAACTCATCCACCAGCAGGTAGAGGTAGCGTTCCTGATAGGTGGCCAGCAGGTCGCTGTTCTGCTTGAAGGCGGCAATGCACCAGAGGATCATATCCGCAAAGTCATAGCGCCCACGCTCGGCCAGCAACCGCTGATAGTCGTCAAAGCTCTGGGCTGCAGCCTTTACCTGCTCCAGCTTGCGCAGTTCCTCCCGCAATTTCCGCTCGTTAAGATCCCCCTTTTTGTAAACCGTGCCGTCCGGCCCCTTGGTCTGGCGCTTATAGAGGAATTCAGGACTGTCCGCCAGGGTGGCGGCATAGGCATCCACCCGCTCTGCCAGCCAGGCACTGCTCCAGTCCTCCTTCTTCATGATCTCGTAAAGGGCCAGCAGGCGATCAGCCTCAAAATGGAGGTCACCGGTGGAGCGGGTTAAGGGATGATCATGGGGAAAGGCATCGATAATCTCCCGCACATAACGGAACTGCTCCAGCTCGGAAATGGTGGTCAGGTTGCGCAGACCAAAATGATCGGCCTGCTCCTGAATCACCAGATTACAGAAGGCATGGAAGGTAAAGATATCCACCCGGTAGGCGTTGGGGCCGATGAACTGCAGCAGACGCGAACGCATCGCCACGGTACCGGCATCGGTGTAGGTCAGACAGAGGATATTTTCCGGCAGGGCATCGGTGGTCAGCAGGATATTGGCGATCCTGGCCGCCAGGATCTCGGTCTTGCCGGTGCCGGGACCGGCAATTACCAGCACCGGTCCTTCAACCGTATCCACCGCCTTGCGCTGGGCCTGGTTCAAGCGCTGATAGACCGCTTTAAAATCAGTTGTCAGTTTGTTCATGGGGACCTCTAGCCGGGAGTATAACCGAACCGTTGATCAGGAAAAGCAGAAAATGACCAGACCGCAGCATTGACCTATCAGCTCCATGATGATACTGAAAAGAACCTGCATAACAAACCAGACATGACTCAGATCAACAGCAGGGCTTTGAAAAACGTTATGAGGCTGGCTGGATACAAGGCGCACGGCGCACAGCGACCGAGACATAACAACTAGTTAGACAAGGGAGCGAGCACCGCGCAACGCCGTAGACAGCCTCCGCAATAGTTTTTCAAAACCCTGATAGGAACCACCGTACTGCCATGACCTTTCAAATACCACGTCTCTTGACCACCTCCCTTGGTATCTGCACGCTCGCCGTTACCCTGACCTGTGCCGGCGCTGCAAACAGCAGCAATGAGCAGCTCCGCAAGGCTACCGCTTTACTGCGTAGCAATCAGAATCAGGAGGCGCTGCAGGCGGCCCTTGCCGCCCCGGCAGATGGCCCCCGCAACCTGGTTGCCGGTGAAGCAGCCCTGCGCCTGAAACGGTACGATGAGGCGGTCCGCTACCTGGCAGATGCTGAACGCAGCTATCCGCTACTGGCTGATGTTGCTGCCAGCCTGAAGGCCGATGCCCTGTACGGGCAAAAGAAATACCGTGACGCAGCTGCTGCAGCCAGCGCTGCTGCCAAACTTTCTCCCACACCGGCAGTCGGCCGCAGGATGGAAAAACTGGCTGCCGATGCGCTGTTTGAGGCAGGGGATCTGAAGACAGCTCTGGCAGCGTATCGCCAGTTCACTGCTCGCCACAGCCTGGGCAAAGACTCGATTGATGCGTTGTACCAGGCATCGCTCTGTCAGGAACAGCTGGGGGACCTGACCCAGGCCATACAGGGCTACCGCAGCATTCATCTGCAGCATCCCGCCTCTTCCGCAGCACCCAAGGCGCTTGACCAGTTGAAGTCACTGGAGAAGAAAGGGCGTAAAGAGGCAACCAGCTTTACGGCTGAAGAACAGTACCAGCGAGGCCTGCTGCTACTGGTAAACAATCAGCCCAATGCAGCTGCCTGGGCCTTTGCCGGTATCCCGCGCACCAATCTGTCCGATGAACTGCTGGCCAGAATTGAACTCAAATCAGGACAGGCTGCAATTAAACAGCGCCATTACTCCCTTGCTGAACCGTTTCTGAAACGGGCAATAACCGCACGCACTCCCGGCGTTCGTGATGAGGCCCGCCTGATGCTGGCCCGCCTTGAAGAGCGGCAGGGGGGATCAGACAAGGCACTGGCCCGCCTGCTGTCGCTGGCCTCGGAACGGGGAATGCTGGCGGATGATGCTCTGCTGGAGGCGGCCCTGATCAACAAGCATAGTGGTCGTTTCAATGATGCGGCTCAGATTCTGCAACGACTGATCAAAGAATTTCCCGCCTCTGACCTGAAACCACGGGCCGGATGGGAACTGGCCTGGGGTCAGTATCTTTCCGGCAACCTGTCGGCTGCGGAAGAGAGCCTGCAACGCCTTTTCAAAGACAACCTCTATCGTGAACGTGCTTTGTACTGGCATGCCCGCACCAAAGAAAAACAGCACAAGTCTTCTGAGGCCGAGCGCAGTTACAAACAGCTGCTGAATGATTTTCCCTATGGCTTTTATGCTGCCTGGTACCGCCTGCATACCAACAAACCAGCAGGCTGGATGCCGCTGCCCAACGGCATGCCAGAGCCGCCGTTTCCCGATGGAAGCCAGCGGATTCAAGAGCTGGCATCCCTGGGAATGTTGGAAGAGGCCCGGACTGAACTGGCTGCCTTCAAACAGAAAAATATTGATAAAAATGCCGCCCCCGGCCTTTCCCGCCTGCAGCAGCTGGCCGGTGACCTGCATGGTTCAATCATGACGTTTCACCAGAATCGACCTGCCACCATAGAGCGCAGCAATCTGGCATTCTGGGCGCTGGGCTATCCCCGCCCCTATGCAGAGCAGTTCAGCCGCCACAGTGCGGCAAACGGACTTTCAGATGCGCTGGTGCTGTCCCTTGCCAAGGCGGAAAGCAGCTTCCGGGCCGATGTCAAATCCCACGCCGGTGCCATTGGCCTGATGCAGATGATGCCGGCAACAGCCCGTATGACCGCAGGCAGTAAAGGGAAAAAGTTCAATCCGCTCTGGCTGACTGACCCGGAATTCAACATCAGGCTGGGTACCAAGCATTTGCGTGAACTGCTGAACCAGTACCACCAGGACACGGTCTACACCCTGGCCGCCTACAATGCCGGGGCCGGCTCGGTCAATCGCTGGCGCAAGGCATTTGGTGATCTGCCGCGGGATGAATTTGTTGAGAACATCCCCTACCAGGAAACCCGTGATTACGTAAAAAAGATTGTTGGTTACATGGGGGTTTACCGTTCGCTGTACCGGATTCAATAGCCTGACAGGAGTAAGAGATGACCAAGTTAGCCTTATTCAGCATCGCACTGTTGCTTTTGATATCAACCCTGAGCCAGGCCGGTCCGGCAGAATCAATCCAGCAGCTGACCGACCGGATTACCGCCGGATTCAAGACCGCCCAGCCGACCCAATGGGCTGAAAACGTGCCCGGTGTGCGTACCCGGCTTGCCACAACCGACAAGGTACTGGCCCTGACCCTTGATGCCTGCGGCTCCCCCAAAGGCAAAGGGGTTGATCAAAAACTGATTGATTTTCTGGCACAGCAACAGATTCCTGCTACTCTATTCATCAATGCCCGCTGGGTTGACGCCAATCCGGAGCTTTTCAAACAACTGGCAGCCAACCCGCTGTTTGAGATTGCAAACCATGGCATGTGGCATAAACCGGCCTCCATTAATGGCCGATCTATCTACGGCATAGCAGGCACAAAAGATGCAAAGGAACTGGTGCAGGAGATTGAGCTGAACGCCCGCAAGATTGAAGGACTGACCGGCAAGCGGACACGCTACTACCGTTCCGGCACCGCCTATTATGATGAGTATGCCGTGCAGATTTCACAGGCGCTGGGACATGAAGTCATCGGGTTTTCCGTTCTGGGCGATGCAGGCGCCAGCTACAGCGCTGCCCAGGTCAGGACCGCCCTGCTGACCTCAAAACCGGGCGACATCATCATCGCCCATATGAATCATCCTGAGGCCGGCACCGGTGCAGGAATCATCGCCGCCATGCCGGAACTGAAAAAACGCGGATTCAGATTTGTCAAACTATCGGACTACCCGATGAAGTAGGTGCCCATGCTGCATATCATCCAGAACGACCCGGAGGTCCCGCCCGGCAATCTTACTGAAAACCTGGCTGATCAGGGGATCACATTCCGGCTCCATCAGATCTACCGTGGTGAGACACTGCCCACCCTCGATGATATGACCGCCCTGATAGTGCTGGGTGGCGCCATGGGGGCCAATGATGATGATCGCTACCCTTTCCTCTCTCCGCTTAAACAGTTAATCCTCAGATCTCTTGAGCTTGGCATCCCCTATCTGGGGATCTGCCTGGGTGGACAACTGCTGGCAGCAGCCTCTGGCACCCCGGTGGTTTCCTGCCGCTGGGAAGAGCTGGGAACCCTGCAGGTCAACCTGACGCAAACAGGGGAAGCAGATCCCCTGTTTGCAGGCATCAGTTCCCCCTTCAGCACCTTCCAATGGCACCATGACAGCTTTGATCTGCCGGATGGCGCCAGACTATTGGCATCATCCCCCGCCTGTCCCCACCAGGCCTTCAGGATCGGCAGTAACGCCTGGGGGCTGCAGTTCCACCCGGAAGTAACCGAGCAGATTATTTGTACCTGGGCTGCCTGGGACCCGGCCACCGCCTGCCGTACAGAGCAACTGGTGACTGACTTTCAGGCAGTACACAGCGCGTATCACAACACCGCCAAACGGATGCTGCAGAACTTCCTGCAAGCAACTCAATCCTAAAAAACATTTGAAACACGGAGCAACAAAGCAACTGAGTAAAACCACAAAAGACAATGGAAAAATCTTGTTTAAAGAGTCACCACCCTGGTTATGCCATCTATTTCATCAACATCTTGATTTCTCTGTTGCTCCGTTGCTCTGTGTTTCGTTAACTGCCGTTTTCAGACCAAACAGCTACGCCTCCCCACCCAACCTCCGCACCACCTCAGGAACCTGATCTGCCGGTACCGGCCGTGAGTGAATAAATCCCTGGATGTAGGTGCAGCCGATCTGTTTCAGAATCTCCAGCTGTTCCGGCTCTTCCACCCCTTCTGCAACGGTCTTCATATCCAGGTTGGTGGCAAGACTCACCACAGACTGTGCAATAGCGCGATCTCCCGAGTTATGGGACAGGTCTCTTACAAAAGAACGATCTATCTTCAGGATCGTTACCGGAAAGTTCTTCAGATAGCTTAAAGATGAATACCCGGTGCCAAAATCATCAATAGATATCCCGCAGCCCAATGACCGCAGCTGTTCCAGCACCCGTACGACATCATCCGGTTTATCCACCAGAGCACTCTCAGTCAGCTCAAGCTCCAGATTTTCAGGCTGAATGCCGGTTTCATCAATCAGTGCAGCGATCTGCTCAACCAAGGTTGGTGACTTAAACTGCACTGCAGAAAGGTTAACTGCCATGTTCAGCTGCAATCCCTGCTGCTGCCAGAGCAGCTGTTGCCGACAGGCCGTCCGCAGCACCCAGTCGCCAATCGGAATAATCTGGCGGGTCTCTTCAGCCAGCGGGATAAAACGCATTGGCGAAACCAGACCGAACTCCGGGCTATTCCAGCGCAACAACGCCTCAACACCGGTCACCTGACCGTTTGCCACACTGACCTTGGGCTGGTAGTGCAGCTCCAACTCACCTCGATCCAGTACATGGCGCAAGCCATGTTCCATTGCCACACGATCACGGAGGTTGTTGTTTAATTCTTCCGAGAAGAAACGGAAGGTGTTTTTACCCTCTGCCTTGGCATGATACAGGGCGATATCCGCATGTTTGCCCAGCAACTTGGCATCCGTACCATCTTTGGGATACAGGGCGATACCGATACTGGAGGTCACCGCCACCTCACGTCCCTCAAGCTGCAGCGGTTCTGCCGCAATATCCGGCAGTTTCTGAGTGATCGGCACCACGTCCTGGTCATGGCGGATATCATGCAGGACCACGGCAAACTCATCGCCTCCCAAGCGGCAGACAACGTCATCATCCCGCAGGGTCTGCGTAAAACGGCTGGCCATCTCCCGCAGCAGCTTGTCGCCGGCCGGATGCCCCAGACTGTCATTGATATGTTTGAAGCTGTCCAGGTCAAGATAGAGCAGCGCTGCGCCGGTTGCCTGACGACGACTTCGTTTCAAGGCCATTTCCAGCCGGTCCTGCAGCATACGGCGGTTGGGAAGATCCGTCAGCGGGTCAAAGTAGGCCAGACGTTCAATGGTGGCTTCAGCGTTCTTGCGTTCGTTAATATCCTCCACGTTGGCAATAAAGTGGGTTATTTCACCTTGTTCATTATGCAACGGGCTGATGGAGGCAATGGACCAGTAGACCTCTCCTGTCCTGCGACGGTTCAGCAGCTCTCCACGCCACTCCTGTCCGGCAAGGATCGTTCTCCACAGGTTGTCAAACACCTCGCGAGGGGTCACGTCAGACTTGAGTATCCGCGGATTTTTACCAATCGCCTCTTCAGGGCTGTAGCCGGTCAGCTGGGTAAACTTCTTATTGACGTATTCAATCGTCCCGTTAAGGTCAGTAATCAGCACAGCGCTGGCACTGTTTTCAAT
>DAIQQT010000137.1:0-6822 GCA_036786685.1 Trichlorobacter sp. | reverse complement strand
CCGGCGAACTGGGCCGCTTTGAAGAAGGAATCGGGCTGTGGGACAGAGTGCTGGAAAAACATCCCGATTATGTAGAGGCCTTGTTTAACAAAGGCTATTGTTTGATGGGTCTACAACGCTATGATGAGGCACTTGTCTGCTCACGGAGGGGGCTTGAACTTGCCCCAAATCATAAAGAGGCTGCCTTCAATTACGGTACCTGTGAGCTGTATGTGGGTGATCCGCAGCGGGCATTGGTTACTCTCCTGTCAGTGGTGAAGTGCAACAAGGACTATCCGCTCTTACAGGCTTTGTGTTGCGTGCTGTATCTCTGTCTGGAACAACAAGACCAGGCCGCTTTACTGTATAAAGTTCTGCGAGAGCAGGGCTATGCAGTTGACGACTATATACAGCAGCGGGCGCAGGCACTGAAGGCGCAGGGTCGCCATCTGTTTGCTGATCGACTCGATCGGAATGTTGTACGGATGATGGCGGAGTAACGAATGGGATTAGTAACAGAACAAACCGGTTTCAGGCTGCAACCATCGGCACTGTCAGTACATTTTTTTACGATTGTACTGAACGGCATGCCGTTTATTCAACACCATATCGATCAGTTCCGTTTTCTTCCTTTCCGCTGGCACTGGCATATTATTGAAGGGGTTGCTGAACTGGCGCATGATACCAGATGGTCGCTGGCTAATGGTGGCCATCTCCCTCAAACATGTCATGCAGAAGGCCGCAGCATTGATGGTACCAGCGTATACCTTGATATGCTTGCAGATGCGTATCCCGAGCAGATTACGGTCTACCGCAAGCCTTCCGGCAGTTTCTGGCAGGGGAAGCTGGAGATGGTGAATGCGCCGTTGGGCAATATCACGGAGCCTTGTCTACTCTGGCAGATTGACGCCGATGAATGCTGGACATATCTGCAGTTGGCGGATGGCTGGCGCCTATTTGAAAAAGAACCTCAGAGGAGTGCGGCCTATTATTGGTGCCATTTCTTTGTTGGGCCGCACTTGGTTGTTAGCAGCAGAAACTGTTACAGCCAGCTGGGTGGTCAGGAATGGCTGAGAACCTGGCGCTATCAACCGGGAGACCGCTGGCAGGCTCATGAACCACCCCGGCTTTGCCGCTATGCTGCGGATGGAGTCATGCATGATGTTGCTACGTTGTTTCCGTTCAGCAACGATGAGACCGAGGCGTGCGGACTGGTTTTCCAGCATTTTGCGTACACGACGATCGAACAGGTACGTTTTAAGGAACATTATTACGGCTATACGGGGGCTTGTTTTCGCTGGATTCAGCTGCAGAAGGAAACATGTCTTCCAAATTTTCTGAAATACTTTCTTCCTTGGGTGCAGGATCAGACGACCGTTGATACCGCTGTTGCGCAACAGGTAACACCGATTCCGTTGCCACCGACCCACACTCGGCAGATACCGGATGATGTCGTGATTGTTGTTGATGGTGTGTTTTTCCAGTATTTTGTTACCGGCATTGCCAACGTATGGACGTGGCTGCTTGAGGAGCTCGCCCGTTTGCCAATTGCCAAACAGATTATTATTCTGGATCGAGGGGGAACAACACCAAAAATTGTGGGCTATCGTACAGTGCAGGTGCCCCGTCATCAGGAGAATTGTGAGCAGGATCGGGAGATGCTGCAACAGGTGTGTGATCAATTGGAGGCGACGCTTTTCATCTCTACCTGGCACACAGCACCGTTGCGGACGCCGCTATTATTGATGGTACATGATCTGCTGCCTGAACTGCTGCTCGGTACGGCCTGTGATGATGACCGGCGTTGGCTGGAGAAAAAACATGCCATTGCCTGTGCTGACAGATTTCTCTGTGTATCGGCACACACTGCGGCAGAGCTGCAACGCTACTACCCGGAGACGGCTGATAAACCGGTGCATATCGTACATAATGGGATCCCCGACAGCTTCAGGCCGGCTCAAACCGTAGAAATTGAGCGGTTCAAGGGACAGCACAACATAACGAAACCCTATTTTCTCTTTGTGGGGCCACGCGGGTGGTACAAGAATTTTGGCACACTGCTGGATGCATTTGCCATCATGCCGAACAGAGAAGATTATCTGATTGTAAGTACGTACAATCAGCCGCTTGAGGCTGTATTTGCAGAGCATTCTGCTGCTTCAGCGGTTCTCATAACAGATCGGCTGAGTGAACAGGAGCTGATTGCGGCCTACAGCGGGGCGGCTGCCTTAATCTATCCATCAGCCTGCGAAGGGTTTGGTCTGCCACCCCTTGAAGCCATGGCCTGTGGTTGCCCGGTGATCGTAGGTGCTGCCGCGGCAGTAGCAGAGGTTGTGGGTGAGGCTGCATGCAGAGTGCTACCTGAGGATACCAGAAATTTTGCACTGGCATTGTTAAGAATGCAGCAGCCTCATCAGCGTGCAAAGTTGATTCAAAAGGGGTATCGACGTGCAGCATTGTTTAGCGTAAGCAGGCAGGCAGCACTTGTTCAAAGTGTCATTGCAGCATGTTGTGCTGCTAGTAAATCAGGTAGGCAGTGAGGAGGTATTACCCATGATTGATGGACATATGAGGAATGATAATCCTGATATGGCTGAACTGAAAGGGTTTATAGAGTTACTTAAGGACTGTCGTCCGGCTCGTTTGGCTGTTGAAGTCGGGTGCTATGCTGGACAAACGTTGCAGCTCCTGCACGACAGTGCCAAGTTCGATCGTATCATTGCTATAGATCCATTCATTGACGGCTACGACCCTGATGACTCTCATGCATTGGCATATCCGATGCGTGATGTCAGAATGAGGTTCTATAAACGGATTATTCAGTATGACAATGTGTTGCACCTCAATCTTACGTCGAGCGAAGCCTGTACGCTGTTTGACGATAGCTCAATTGATTTTATATATATCGATGGCGATCACAGATACGATGCAGTCAAGGCAGACATAACCAATTTTCTGCCAAAGATGAGATCCCTCTCAATTATAGCCGGTCATGACTACTGGCCGTGCCATGGACCGGAGCACCTGCAGGGAGTGAAGAAGGCTGTTGACGAACTGCTCGGTGGACCAGATTTGATCTATCAGGACAGTTCATGGCTTAAGTATCTCGGATACAGGCCGCAAATCAGGCGTTAATGGTGCAGTCGGCAGATCCAGTAAAGAGGCGGGAACCATGAAGGTACTGTTTGTTGTACCCCATTATTACCGTGGCATGGGTGATAATACCCGCTATGCCAGTCACTCTAACCGTAAAAAGGCCCAGCGGATTCAGGCGCTGGATCAACTGATATTTCAGATCCATTCACTGTACGGCAATCGTCATATTAAAACCATTAATCACGATCATGAAAAAGCAGCACTGAGGTGGGCACAGAGTACAACACAAAACGATTTTGACATTGTGGTCTGTACAACCGGACATGATCATCTCTTGTATGAAATCAGCTGCCCGGGCAACTTTTATCATCATCTGAAACTGCAGTCAGAGCCGATCTGGCTCGGCTTTGCCGCACAGAGGTTCATGCTGGATCAAAAAGGGCGCTATGACTATTACTGCTACCTTGAGGATGATATCATTCTGCATGATTCCGGTTTTTTTATAAAACTGAGATTTTTTAACGATACGGCACCGGCCCATCATCTACTGCTTCCGCAGCGTTATGAAACCCCGTGGATTATCGATGGCCTCAAGAAACAGTGCTACACGAAAGTGTACTCAGATTATGCTGAGTACATAAAGCCTGAGCGGGCGTTGCATTACAGTTTCGATTTTTTGGGCTGCCCGATTGATCTGGTGCAGCCAGGGCTTGTTCATGCGGGATGCTATTTTTTAAGTGCTGAACAATTCGAGTATGTCTCAGGTAAACCCGAGTTCGCCAACTACCAGGATGTGCCCGTTGATCGAGCTCTTGACGCTGCTGCCAGCCTGGCAATTGCATCTCATTTTCTTGTCTTTAAGCCATCAGGGAGCAACCTTGATTTTTTTGAAGTAGAGCACGGTGTTGGCAATATGTTTGATCAGATAGCGCTGCAGCCTGATGGGGTTATTTCCTGGAGTTGGTCTCAGGATCAATTTGACTTCAGTGCATCAACTCCGCAAGAGCTGAAGCAGCTTGTATGAGCACGTCTTCTGACTCCACCATTCCGCCGCTAGCCCCCGATAATCCTGATGAGTTGCATCGACGCGGTATCGCCGCGTACAGGTCGGGAAACCTGGCCTTAGCTCATCACTTCTTTTCTGCTGTTCTGTCCATCCAGCCTGATAATCCGGTTGCTTTATCTCATTTTGGGATGGTTTGCCGTTCGATGGGCGATCTGGTCGTGGCAGAGACGAGCCTGCAGCGGGCCTTGATGCATTGTCCGCTGTATGCAGATGCGTGGAACAATCTGGGAGCAGTGTATGAAAAGAGCAATCAGGAGTTGGCGAAATATTGCTTTAAGCGTGCCCTGCAATTGCAGCCCGATCTAGTCAACGCCTGCAACAACCTGGGACTGTGGTATAAACGGCAGCAACAGTTTGCAGCCGCTGCTGCCTGGTACCGGAAATCGCTTGTTTTTAACCGTGCTCAGCCGAAGATATGGTGCCGCTTGGCGGAAATGCTTGAGCAAAACTCAGATGTTGAGGGAGCCCATGAGGCCTACAGCAGGTCGTGGGACCTGGTACGCGACGATGCGGTTTTGCTGAAGATTGCGACCCTGCTGCCGGTTATTATCCCTTCTGTTGATGGGCTAATAATGTTGCGTGAAGCTTTGCTCAATAATTTGAGTGATCTGCAGTCGCGTACTATGCATATTGAGCGTCCCTGGGAAAATGGAAGAGTCTTTTTTTATCTGGCGTATCACGGAAAGAATGATCTTCTGTTGCATCAACAGCTTGCGACATTATACCGGCGTGCTTGTCCCGAACTTACCTGGCAGGCATCACATGTCGGCAAGATCCGGCTTGATGAGAAGCGAATACGGATCGGTTTTATCTCGCGTTTTTTCAGTACCCATACCATTGCCAAGCTGAATATCGGTTTGATCGAGCAGCTTGATCGGTCACGTTTTCATGTTTCGGTGTTGCTGATAGATGCGGGAATCAGAGATGAGATGGTCAGCCGCTTTGCTGCCGCTGCAGACATGTTTGTCGCGCTGACCGGTGATTTCTTTGCCATGCGTGAGCAGATTGCCATGCAAAAACTGGATGTTCTGTACTATACAGACATCGGTATGGAGCCCTACAGTTATTTTTTTGCTTTTTCCCGCCTTGCATCCATACAGTGTGTTACCTGGGGGCATCCTGCTACAACAGGAATCGATACGGTAGACTGGTTTATTTCTCATGCCGCTGCGGAGACGGAAACTAGCAGGTTTTCCTATTCTGAAAGGTTGTTTTGTCTGAGCAACGCAGCTGCACCTGCTTGTTATGCCCGCCTCAATTTGCCGCCTTCAGATAAAACCAGACAGTATTTTGGGCTGGGTGAACAAAAGACCATCTACTATTGTCCACAACCACCGTTTAAGCTGCATCCTGATTTTGACCTGCTGCTACGAGGGATTCTGACACGCGATCCTGAGGGGGTTGTGGTGTTGCTCAGGGGAGCTGCCGATAGGGCAGAAGCTGCACTTCGCAAACGTTTTGGCCGAGTCATGCCGGAACTGTTGGATAGAATACTATTTATGAATCCGTTGCCATATGCCGATTATATACAAATGCTGCAGTTGGCCGATGTGGTGTTGGATACTCCTCATTTCTCTGGTGGCAGTTCATCGGTAGAGGCGTTGGCAGTGGGGGTGCCGGTGGTGACCATGCCGTCTGTCTATCTGAAAGGGCGTCTAACCGCTGCCTGGTATCAGCGGATCGGTGTGACCGATTGTATTGCAGCCGGGCCGGAGGAGTATGTGGCATTAGCTGTTCGGTTGGCTCATGACAGCGTCTTCAGGGAAACGATTTCTCGACGTATAAGGGCAACCAATCACCGGTTGTTTGATGATCATCAGGCAGTGAGTGAGCTTGAAACATTTTTTGAAACGGTACTGTATGAACGCAAGGCACTACGACATACTCTTCCATAAGGCGCAAAGCCTCCATGAAGCCGGCTGCGTTGATGCCGCTCTGGAGCTGTTCAGGGAGCTTGAAGGCATCAATCCTGCTGATCCGAAGGTTCAGTATGAACTTGGTATGCTCTGTATGGAACTGCTTGATAACAGAACTGCTCTAAGACATTTTCAAGAACTGGTCAGGCTTGCGCCAGATTTTTCTGAAGGATGTTTGTTGTTGGGAATGATACATGGTGAATTGGGACAGCATGACGAAGCAATTGCCTGTCTGCTAGGAGTGCTTGCCGAGTTTCCGGATCTGGCTGAAGTACACCATCGCCTTGGACAGCTCTTTGCCGATAAACAGTGCTATAAAGAAGCATATAATGAGTATCAGCAAGTACTAAGGATTGAGCCGGATCATCAGGGGGTATTGTGTAGTCTGGGCGTGCTTTTGACCGCAACTGGTCATATCAGTGACGCTCGTAGCGTATTGCTACAGGCTCTGGAACGAGATCCTGATTCAGTGAATGTGATAAACAATCTTGGCCGTATTTGTGGTGTCGGCAAGTCTGCAGAGTCTTTGCAATGGTATCAGAGGGGCTTGGATATTGATCCGGAGAATATGTCGTTAACCAGTAATTATCTTTATCAGCTAAACTATACCGCTGATCTGACTCCTGAATATATTGCAGATAAATACAAGGTATATGCTCCCCGCTGCTATTATCCCCGTAAAAAATGGCAACGGCCTGCCCGGATACGGGGGCAAAGTCAGCCTGTGCGGATCGGATATCTTTCAGCAGATCTGTATGCTCATTC
>DAIQQT010000136.1:0-6841 GCA_036786685.1 Trichlorobacter sp. | reverse complement strand
GCCGCTCTTCTCGTCAAAGCGCCCCTTCATGCCATACTGGCTGCGGTGTGCTTCATCGGAGATCACCACCAGGTTGGCGCGGTCGGACAGCAGCGGGTGCTGCTGCTCTTCATCCAGCAAAGCAAACTTCTGAACCGTGGTAAAAATAATCCCTCCGGCCTGACGCGAGGCCAGCATTTCCCGTAGATCATCCCGGCTGCCTGCCTGCAACGGCGTGGTTTTCAGCAGCTCAACCGCCCCACTGAAGGTGCTGAACAACTGGCCATCAAGATCGTTGCGGTCGGTAACCACCAACAGGGTCGGATTCTTCATCTCCGGTTGCTGTAACAGTTTGCCAGCATAGCAGACCATGGTAATGCTTTTGCCTGATCCCTGCGTATGCCAGACAACCCCGGCCTTACGCGATCCGGCCTGAACCTCTTTACCGTAGGTGGCCCGTTCTTCACGCACCTCCAGCAGCCCCTTTTCCGGCGATGATGCCGCAATCACCGTGGCCCGCACCGCCTCGCGCACAGCATGAAACTGGTGATACCCGGCAATCTTCTTGATCACCTCATCGCCATCCTGCTCAAACAGTACAAAATAGCGGAGAAAATCCAGAAACAGCTCCGGCGCAAAAAAACCGCGCACCACCGTCTCCAGCTCCAGTTGCAGGCGGGGCCGGTCATTTTCGTTGGCAATCGTGCGCCAAGGCAGCATCCGCTCGGCATTAGCCGACAAAGAACCAACCCGCGCCGTCCAGCCATCGCTGATAACCAGCGCCGCATTGCTGTTGAACAGGTCGCTGATCTCTTCCTTGTAGGTCTGTAACTGGTTAAAGGCATCCCAGACATCGGTCTGTTCATTGGACGGGTTCTTCAGCTCAATCACCGCCAGCGGCAAACCGTTGATGAACACCACAATATCGGGCCGTCTCGGCTGCTTGCTACCGGTAACGGTAAACTGGTTCACCACCAGAAACTCGTTGTTGCGGGGGGTGCTAAAGTCAATCAGGTGGGCCAGATCAATCTTCTTGGTTTCACCGTCGGTAAACTCAACCGTCACGCCGGAGAGCACCAGACGGTGAAAGCTGCGGTTACGCAACACGGTCTGCGGTTCGCTGATGGTCTGCACGGTATGGAGCGCCTGATCCAGCGCACCGGCGGGAATCTGCGGGTTTATACGCACCAGGGCGGCCAGCAGACGATCACGCAGGATCACCTGCCGGTAGTCGGCACGTTCAGGCGCATCGCTATCCGGGGCAATATCCGGTCCATGCACCCACTGCCAGCCGGCTTCCTGAAACCAGCGGATACACAGGTCTTCAAGTTGTTGTTCGTTCATCATACCTGGCTGCCTTTATTACGCTTGTCGTACAAGTCTACAGTAGATTGGACTTGATCCTGCCGGGTTAATAGGTTACAGATATCATCAATATGACCGGCGCCTCTGCACTCTGTGTACGCGTCGGTTCTCATTTGTACGGTCACTCTCTGTTCACCGCAAGCTCACCGGAGAGCAGTTTGGGGAGCAGAGTGTCACGGAGGGTGGCGAGATTTTGGCTCTCCTCGTGGTAAGAAAGCAGTGCGCTAATAATTTTTGCCACTTGGGCATTGAAAATTGCAAGTACTCCAGTGTCTGGAACCACCGTCTGGTAATCCATCAAATCCTTCCCGCTCACATTTGCCTGCGCACTACCGTGGGACTTGGACTCGGCATAGGTTTTATATGTAGGATCACGGACAAGACAAAAAGAATAACCAACGTCATTAACGCCATTTTTCGTAGATATGCGGCCGACGCGTTGATTTAAATATGCGACCGAATCAAGCGCCGGGACCAGTCCTGTTTCGCCAACGTAACCTGTCATTCCCACCAGTAAATCACCTTTTTTTAGGGAGAAACGATCAAGTCCATTAACCGTTTCGTGCGCAACAAAAGAGCAACCGGACAAATCAATAATTCCCGGTTTTACATTTCCAATTTTTACCACTGGATGGCCTGAATCAGTCCAATCCTTGGTTTTGAAGGCATACCCGTTCTGGAAGGATGCAAAGTCTGACAATGAGCCAACCTCCCACCCCTTCGGAATCTCCCCCAGCTCCGAATCAACCATCTCATCAGGGAACAGCGCGGCGGTGGAGGCGAGTTGCTGGTACTGCTCAGGCGGAAGCTGATCAAGCTCGGCATCAGTCTTGCCGCTGATGGCGCTCATGGCAGCGTGCAGCGGGTCGCGGCCTTCCTGCTTTGCGGCAATCTTGGCTTTGACCGGGTCAAAATCCACAAACCACGATTTAAAGATGGCTTGCGCCATGGCTTCGAGGGTCTGGTTGATGCGGCGGTTAAGGTCAATTTTGTTTGTTAAGGCTAGATAAACCGTTTCAATATTTTCTTTGATTTTCTTCGGTGGAAGTAAGATTGGGATTTCTTTTACATCCGCAAGATTCAGCGTTTTTTGTACCGTTGTGTTAGCGCGTTCATTCATAAATTGCTGAGCATCCTTAGTTTGCAGACAAATATTGATCCAGTTTGCCCCAATTTCAGGTTTTGGTCGGATTACCGCTACTGCGCGTGCTATGTTCCAACCTGCAAGCTCTTTTGGAACAACGACGCTTTGACCTGTTGAACCAACTAAGGTAAGCAAAACTTCGCCACCTTCGAGGCGTGTTCTTTTGTATTTGTTTTCAATTTCAGGTGATACATGCATAACTTCATCTAGTCGTAACAGGCTGTTATTAATATTATTGACACGAATAATTGGAATACCGTCTTCGACGTGCGTTCCAGGCTGCACAATGCCGTAAGAAAGGTTTCCATCAATGGTACAGTCTATGAGCTTTTTAAATGACCAGTGTTCTTTTGCCGCCGATACAGTCTGAATGAGGATCTTGCCATTCTCTATGATCTGGCGAAAGGATTCGCTGGTCGTTGCCCAGTCTACCACGTCAACTTTAAAGGCTAGCGTTGATTCATCAAAGTCATCTTTCAGCTTGGCAATTGTTGAAAGTGAAAGCGCCTGATTGGAGATAATCGCTAAATCCAGATCGGAATAGGCTTTTGCAGTCCATGTAACACGTGAACCGAAAGCCCATACTTCGTATTCAGGAACATGGGTTTTTAAAATACGTTTAACTTCTTCCCAGTCGTGCGGGTTGAGGTCGATATTTGGCATTTTGGTGATGATGGTCATACCTAGTCAGTTCTTGCCATGAGTTGCTGATACAAGTATTTGGCCTCATCTAAAAAATCAGGGGCTATTTGATAGACTGCTTCTGCCTTGTCTTCGGAGTAGGTATGACTGCTGTCTGTACGGGCTTGGCGGTACATTCTCCAACGTGACCAATCGGAACGTAATAAGCCTTTTTCATTGCCAGTACGAATCAGGTTCTGAAATGTGCTTAAATCGATTTCTTCTGGACTTGCCGCAGTTTCCTCAAGATATCGCTTGAGCATCTTGTGACTCAGTTCGTAAGTGAACTCAAAACACTGGATCACAGAATTTCGGAGCTGCTCAAAAAGCTCGTAGTCCTCTTGGGCTATGGGGGAAATTGCATACTTCAGGCTTTTCTCAAGCTGTGATATCGCATTTTCCAGTGAGCTAAAATCGAGTTTCATGCATCACCTCAAGTTTTTGTAAATACAAATTTAGATGTGAAAACCCAATCCATAAAGAGAGTTTCTTATCTGTTCTTCTAATCTACTACTTTCGGCAAACTGTTCTTTCAACTGCGCTGTCAGTCGCGCCATCTTGTCGCTAAAGGCTTCGTCGTCGCCTTCCTGCTCCTGCGCGCCCACATAGCGCCCCGGTGTCAGCACATGGTCGTGCTTACGGATGTCATCCAACGTGGCGGAGTAACAGAAACCGGGGATGTCGCAGTATTCCCCCTCACCCCGCCCCTCTCCCGCCAGGGGAGAGGGAGCATGATGCTGCCATGCGTGGAAGGTGTCGCTGATCTTCCTGATGTCATCTACGGTGAAGTCCCGCAGCACCCGGTCTTTCATGTAGCCAAGCTGGCGGGCATCAATAAACAGAAACTGGCCGCGCCGGTCGCGCTTCTTCTTGTCCAGGTTAAAGCCGTTGGCCTTGTCGCGGCTTAGAAGCCAGATGCAGGCCGGTATCTGGGTGTTGGTGAAGAGTTGGCCGGGCAGGGCCACCATGCACTCAACAAAGTCATCCTCAATCAGTTTTTTGCGGATTTCCCCTTCATTGTTGGTGTTGCTGCTCATGGAGCCGTTAGCTAGCAGCAGGGCCATGCTGCCGGTGGGGGCCAGGTGGTGCAGCATATGCTGCAGCCAGGCAAAGTTGGCATTACCCTGTGGTGGAGTACCGCAGATCCAGCGCGGATCATTGGCCAGTTTTTCGCTCCACCATTCCTTCATGTTGAAGGGGGGATTGGCCATGACGTAGTCGGCGCGCAGGTCAGGGTGCAGGTCGTTCAGCAGGGTGTCTGCCGGTTGGCCGCCAAAGTTGAAGTCAATGCCGCGAATGGCCATGTTCATGGCTGCCAGCCGCCAGGTGGTGGGGTTGCTCTCCTGTCCGTAGACGCTGATCTGACCGGACTTTCCATTGGCTATCTTGCCGCCGTGCTGCTCAATAAACTCTTCGCTCTGTACAAAGAAACCGCCTGAACCCATGGCCGGGTCATACACCCGCCCCTTGAACGGCTGGAGCATCTCAACAATCAGAGTAACGATGCTCTTTGGGGTGTAGTATTGGCCGCCTTTCTTGCCTTCGGCCAGAGCAAACTGCCCCAGAAAGTATTCGTAGACATGCCCAAGGATGTCTTTACTTTTCAGGTTAAGGGGCTGGCCGTTGTACTCCCTGGCATGAAACTGCGTGTCAGAGAAGTGGGCGATCAGATCGGCCAGTTTGTGGGAATCAATCTGGGTGCGGGCAAAGTCCTTATTGAGTACGTTCTTGAGCTTCTTCTCGTTCTCACGCTCAATGGCCTCCATGGCGTTGTCGATCAGCCAGCCGACCGAGCGCATCTCCTCCGGTTCATCCTTGCCCGGCTTGTTCCAGGGCAGTGGCGCTTTGGGCGGCAACTGGGCGCAGTCGCGCAGGGTCTGCCAGCGGGCTTCCAGCGGCACCCAGAAGACGTTTTTCTCAGTGTAGTAATCGCGTACTTCAAGTTCTGCCTGCAGGGTCTGGTCGTAGCTGTCGCTGTACTCTGCCGGGTCAAGGTAGTAGTCGTGGTTTGGGTTTTGAAACTGCTCGCGAAGTTCATTCTGACGCTCTTCAAAGGCATCAGAGACGTATTTCAGGAAAATCAGCCCCAGTATGACATGCTTGTAGACCGCAGCATCCAGGTTGGAGCGCAGCTTGTCGGCAGCGGTCCAGAGCTTTTTCTCAAGATCGTTAAAGAACTGTTGTTCCTGATTGTTCACAACCCCTCCAAACGTAAAACGCGAACAGACAACGGCTATTCGCGTTCAGAAACAAAATAATTACAGTTGTTACGCTTCCTTTGCATTGCGTATAAACTCTCGTACCTTATCCGCATCTTTTCTGCCGGGTGCAGATTCAACCCCGCTGGAGACATCAACAGCATAGGGCTTTACCTGGCGGATCGCCTCAGCTACGTTGTCCGGGGTCAGCCCGCCTGCCAGTACAATCCGGTGACCACGTGTCATCGCCTCGCGGGCGATCTCCCAGTTAAAACTCAAACCGGTGCCGCCATAGAATGACGGTGAATAGGCATCCAGCAGGCAACCGGACATACGGTAATCAGCGATCGGGTCAAGACAGGTCAGGGAGCGGACCCGAAAGGCCTTCATGACCCGCTGCTCAATTCTTCTGCAGTAGTCCGGTGTCTCATCACCATGCAGCTGCACCAGTCCCAGCCTGCAGTTCCGGCTGATCTGATTGACAATTTCCGGTGCTTCGTTCACGAACAGCCCCACTGCCTGCACAAACGGTGGCAACAGGTTGATGATCCGGGCCGCTTCTTCCGGGAAGATATGGCGGGGCGATTCCTTGTAAAAGACAAACCCCAAGGCATCCGCACCCGCTTCAACAGCAGTCAGGGCATCCTCGGGGCTGGTTATGCCGCAGATTTTAACTTTGGTCATCGAATTTTAACACAGAGACACAGAGACACGGAGAAAACAAAAAAATCCCCTAATAAGCCTTTCTCAGTGTCTCCGTGACTCCGTGTTTGATTATTTTTTTACAGTTTCACCTTAGGCAGGTGCTTCAGCGATTCCTGCACCATCTCCGCTGGATACTCATAATCTTCCAGGTTACCGGCCAGATAGTTGTCGTAGGCGGTCATATCCATGAAGCCGTGGCCGGAGAGGTTAAACAGGATAGTCTTCTCCTTGCCCTCTTCCTTGGCCTGCAGCGCCTCATCAATGGCTGCCCGCACGGCGTGGGAAGATTCCGGTGCCGGTACGATTCCCTCGGTCTTGGCAAACAGGATGGCCCCTTCAAAACAGCCGGTCTGCATCACGGCGCGGGCCTCAATCAGGCCGGCTGCGTAGAGCTGTGATACCAGCGGTGACTCACCGTGGTAGCGTAGACCACCGGCATGGATGCCGGGAGGCATGAAGTCATGTCCCAGGGTGTACATCTTGGCAATCGGCCCCAGTTTGGCAGTATCACCATAGTCAAAGTCATAGACACCCTTGGTCAGGGTGGGGCAGGAGGCCGGTTCCACGGCCAGGCAGCGGACCTGCTTGCCATTGGCCTTTTCCGACAGGAACGGGAAGGCCAGACCGGCAAAGTTGGAGCCGCCGCCGCAGCAGGCGATCACCACATCAGGATAATCCCCAACCATCTTCATCTGTTCAATCGCCTCCAGGCCGATCACGGACTGGTGCATCCAGACATGGTTCACAACGCTGCCAAGGGCGTAGTTGG
>DAIQQT010000135.1:0-6842 GCA_036786685.1 Trichlorobacter sp. | reverse complement strand
GATCAAAGCCCTGCTGTTTGGCCCGCTGCAGGATGGCGGTATAGAGGGGCTCGTCCATGGTGCGGGTTCTGCTGAGAATCCAGAAGTATTTACGGTTGGGGGTACCGATCACGGCATATTCGTACTCCCTGCCCAGCTCAATAATCCAGTAGTCCCCCCGAAACGGCCAGAAAAAGGAGACCTTCAGCTTCGCATTACTGGCGTTGTCCACTACCCAGGCATGCCCCTTTGCCTGGCGCTGCCTGCCATCTTCACTATCCTTGCAGCGGTTCAGCACCTCAATATCTCCATCATCCCGTAAAGCATAGCTGGCGCTGCTCTCCAGGCAGCCCTTCTGAAACCGGTTGGGATAACGGGCTATCTCATACCACTGCCCAAGGTAACGTTTCAGATCAACCTGCTGCACGGTCTGCAAAGGCGGCAAACCTTTATCAGCCTGCACTGCCCGGCTGCTGAGGCAAACCACAACCACGGCAAACAATGCAAAAAGCAGCGTAACTTTCATTTTGTCTCCTACTTTCTGTTGAACTTCCCGGCATCAACTGGTACTGGCTAATTCCACTATCTTCTACTGCAGTGTACCAGATTTTCAACCGGTGCTGCTGTTCAAACGAGGGAACCATGCAGACAATCCAACAACAGGCCGCAACCAATCTGGCCAACCTGCGCGAAACCAGACCGCTGATCCATAACATCACCAATTTTGTGGTCATGAACTTCACCGCCAACATCCTGCTGGCCAGCGGTGCCTCGCCGGTCATGGCCCATGCAGAAAATGAGGTGGAGGAGATGGTCGGCTTTGCCAGGGCGCTGGTGCTGAACATCGGCACCCTGACCGATGACTGGGTCGATGCCATGGTCAAGGCCGGTAAAAAGGCCTCCAGCCTGGGTGTGCCGATTATCCTTGATCCGGTGGGGGCCGGTGCCACAGCACTGCGCACCAATGCTGCCAAACGGATACTGGCAGAGACCAAAGTCAGTCTGGTGCGGGGCAATGCCTCCGAGATCCTGGCCCTGGCCGGTGCCCGGGCCAACACCAAAGGGGTTGATGCTGCTGATTCAGTGGAGCAGGCAACAGAACAGGCGATCCGGATGGCCAGAGAGCTGAGCGTTCCAGTGGCAATCACCGGACCACAGGATCTGATTACCGACGGCTCCCGGGTGATCCGGGTCAATAACGGTCATCCGTTGATGGGGGCGGTCACCGGTACCGGCTGCGGCGCAACCGCCGTGATTGCCGCCTTCTGCGGTGTTGATCCTGATCCGGTTTATGCCGCCTCCACTGCCCTGGCCTACTACGGGCTGGCCGGTGAGCAGGCTGCAGCTGCAGCCAGTGGACCTGGTACGTTTGTGCCCTGTTTTCTGGACAGCCTCTACAATCTGACTCCGTCGGAGCTTGGGCGTGATGCGCGAATCAGTGAATAGCAGGTTGTTGCTGCATCTGGTGACGGACCGGTCACTCAGTCGCGGGCGATCACTGGTGGAAGTCGTGCGGGAGGCGGTTTCCGGCGGAGTGACCTGCGTGCAGTTGCGGGAAAAGGACTGCAGTACCCGTGAGTTTCTGCAGGAGGCGCTGGCGCTGAAGGAGCTGC
Organism: Trichlorobacter sp.; assembly: GCA_036786685.1. GTDB lineage: Bacteria > Desulfobacterota > Desulfuromonadia > Geobacterales > Pseudopelobacteraceae > Trichlorobacter. The sequence continues at coordinate 5,250 of DAIQQT010000135.1, read as the reverse complement.
TGCAATCGTTGATGGTGCCACTGATCATCAATGACCGGGTGGATATTGCCCTGGCGGTTGGGGCAGATGGCGTTCATCTGGGACAGTCCGATATGCCGATCAGCCATGCCCGGCGACTGCTGGGACCAAACTGCCTGATCGGCATCTCTGCCGAGTCGGTGGATCACGCGGTTGAGGCAGAACAACAGGGGGCTGACTATATCGGTATCAGCCCGGTCTTCAGCACCCCCACCAAGGCCGATACGGCCCCGGCCCTGGGGCTGGAGGGTATCAGGCAGATTCGTGAACTGGTCCGTATTCCATTGGTGGGGATCGGTGGCATCAACCAGACCAATGCCCGTCAGGTACTGGCATCCGGTGCTGATGGGGTTGCGGTGGTCTCTGCCATTATGGCGGCAGCATCGCCGCGGCTGGCAGCAGAAGTGATCAAGGGGGAGTTGGGGGAACGTGGTGGGAGTTGATTGCCGGTTTTTTCGGGCAGGTAGTAAGCCTCGTCAGGCATCGATTCACTAAAACAGTAAAAATAATCGCGTTCAGAACAAAAACAGTTTCAACTCAGATGCGCCCCTTTATGTACCTTCTCCGTAACATAACAACACGTCAAGACTGACCCTAGAGGACTTTTAATTGATTTGCCGCTTGCACATCTAGAGTGTCTACTCTAATATAGAGCAAATACTCTAGACGGAGGCTGTCATGCGCGTACTCTTGATCCAGCCAGTCAGTTGCAATCCCTTGATGGATCAGGTTTATCTGTTTGAACCGTTGGCCCTTGAATATCTGGGCGCCGGTCTGAAGCTGGATAGTCACGAAGTGCTGCTGCACGATGCCCGGATTGAACCGGACTGGGAGACAGCTTTCAGTACATTTCAACCCGATCTGGTGGGACTGACCGGCTTTACCAGTCAACTGAACATCATCTCCGCCATGGCAGCGCGGATCAAGGTGTTGGCTCCGGACACCTGGGTGGTGGTGGGTGGCCATCATGCCACCGTGGCGCCACATGACTTCAATCACCCTGCAATTGATCTGGTGGTGCTGGGCGAAGGGGTCTTTACCCTGCGGGAGATCATTCTCGCCATTCAGCATGAAAGTGGCTTCCAGCAGCTTAAAGGGCTTGCAATCCCCTGCCCGGACGGAATGTTGTTCACGGAACCACGGTCCTACACCGACCTGAACCTGCTGCCGCTACCAGACCGCAGCCTGACCCAGGCCTACCGCAACCGCTACTTCAGCGAGTGGTTCAAACCGCTGGCCTCGGTACGGACCTCATTGGGCTGTACCGCCCGCTGTAACTTCTGCGCGCTCTGGCAAATTACCGGCGCCAAATACCTGCGCCGCGACCCGGAAAAGGTGGTTGCAGAGCTGCAGACCGTTGCAGAGCCCAACATCTTTTTCTGTGATGACGAATCAATGTGTGATGTCAAACGGATGGATCGGCTGGCAGACCTGATTCAAGCGGCTGGCATCCGTAAGAACTACTTCCTGTACGGACGGGTGGATACGATTGTCAATCACCCGGAATTGTTTGAAAAATGGTCAAAGATCGGCCTGTCACAGGTGTTTGTAGGGATGGAAGACTGCAGCGATGCCCGCTTGTCGGCCATGCGCAAGGGCACCACCGTGGCGCAGCAGGAACAGGCTGTGCTAATCCTGAAGCGACTGGGAATCATGATGTACGCCTCCTACATGGTCAACCCCGATTACAGCCACGAGGATTTCAGGGCTCTGATAGCCCATGTTCGCCGGATGGGACACAACTATGCAACCTTTACAGTCATGACCCCGCTGCCCGGCACCGAACTGTATGAGCAAAGCAAGGATCGTCTGCTCTCGCACCGCCCGGAGCTGTTTGATATGCTACACAGCCTGCTGCCCACCCGTTTGCCGCTGCAGCAGTTCTACCAAGAAATGACAGTACTTTATACCAAGGCCGTACCGCTGCACCGCAGTCTGCCACCCCTGCTCAAATTCGGCCTGCATGGTTTTCTGCTGCGCCTGAGACTGTTCGGTAGGTTTTTAGACAAGATGAAACAGGCCCATCTCGACTACTGAGCAAAACTGTGGCAGAGTACTGCCATGAGTACCCGTGACACCATAATTAAAACTGCGATCGAACTGTTCAATGAGCAAGGTACTGCTGCGATCAGCACCAACCACATTGCTGCTTCCTGCAATATCAGCCCCGGTAACCTCTATTACCACTTCCGTAACAAGCAGGATATCATTCGTGCCATCTTCCAGCAGATGACCCAGGTTAGTGCCGAAGAATACACCGCTATCGTCACACAGTATCCACCGGGTACGACCGCCTCGATGGAACAGACTTTCTTGATGATCCAGCAGTTCAACTGGCGCTACCGGTTTTTCAAGCGGGAACTGACCGCCCTGGTCATGGCTGATCCGCTTTTGCAGGAGCAGTTTCAGGCTACCAACCGGATGATGCAACAGATGATCCGGCAATCCATAGAAGCGGGCATTGCCGCCGGACGGACCAAGCCGCTGGATGAGCAGGAAAAAAGCCACTTTGTGGATGCGGTCTGGTTACTGGCCCTGTTTTGGGTCAACTACCTGGAGGTGGGGGGAGAAGCGGTGAATGAGGCCAATCTGGCTCGGGGCAATGAACTGTTGCGGATTTTGATCAAGCCGTATCTAGTGGAATGAGTTAAGTGAAGGCGGTTCGTACTATCGCCGGACCTTGTCGCAGACACTGTCAATCTGCAGCTTGAACACCTGCATTTTGGCGGCATCGGCGGCAAGAGGAGCAAAGGAGAGGGAATATATCAACCAACTTAACTACGTCCCCTGTTGCCTCCGGTTATTGCAGCCGGTGCCAATGGTGTTGCGGTAGTATCGGCTATTATGGCGGCTGAATCGCCGCGGTTGGTGGCGCAGGTAATCAGGGGGGAGTTGGGGGAACGTGGTGGGAGTTGATTGCCGGTTTTTTCGGGCCGGTCTCGCCGATTACTGGAAGCTTAGCTTGATGTCTTTGGATTGAATAATGGGTAAGAGTCTTCCTCTCATTCCTCTCCGAATACTGGGCGGGTGTTGGAAGGCGTTTAGAGGCTTTTGCAAACTCTTTTTATGATTTTAATTCTGCCAAAGTAGGCGGCAGTTGAGAAGGAAGAGCCTTGTTAATAATCGCTTGCCATAGCAGGTAGACCCTGCTGGTATTGGTTTCAGGGATATCGCCACCTCCAACACTTGCATCCAAACTGGCAGCACGCCTAATGGCATCTGGTAATCTTTCGATTGGGTAATGCTCTGATTTAAGGCGTTTTTTGTTGTATTCGCCAAGAGTTGCGCGAAGCTTTACTTCAACTTCAGACGCATCAGCCAAATCAACGACTCCAGATTCTTCAAGGTGGTGAAGTAAAAGCCACAATTCGAAGCAGGGTTTACTAAGTGCTATTTCGACACCCCTTTGCTTGGCCTCGGTGATTGCAGCTATAAAGCCAGGTAGATGACTCCCGCTGGTACAATGGTCCGTATCCAAAAGTAACCAGAGTTCATCGTCGTCTTCATGGTCATATTGCAATAGGCGATTCAATACATGGCTAGCTACAGAAGTTCCGTCTTCAGTTGGTACAACATGAATCTTCACACGCTGAAACGCAAAGAACTCGAAATATTGTTTTGGAGCATATGTGTCGTCACACGCAACAATGAAGAGTCTATCGTCACGAAAACTTGAATCATTCCGCTTAATCGGGCGTGGCTTCCGTTGTAGCAGGCTCATTCTGTAACTTCCTCCTCAAGTAATCTGTCCAGGCTACCGAGAAACGGTACTGCACCGAAGCGCCCTTGAAGATAATGTTTGCGGATTTCCAGATCTTTTCTCACCTTGAACTCGGCTAGAGAATAAAGTTTCGTTGAACCTTCCTTGTTTTTTTCGGCAAACCAGATTTCGTCACGACGTAACAGGGCAAGATCAAGTAGGTTTGATTCATGCGTCGTAACAATAATTTGTCTGTGTTCGCCTTCGCAGCATTTTAGAAAAAATTCCAGAAATTTCATTGCCAACATTGGGTGCATGCTACGATCAATTTCGTCGATGACAAATACGCCGCCACTCGTTTTCAAATGATGAAGAGCGGGAATTAACTGTAAAAGTCTTTGTGTACCATCAGATTCATCAGATAGCTTGAGAGAAATTACTCGACCTGCCTTATGTTCATGGGCCGCTTGGATAGAAATATGAAAGTAATGATTTTCTTCTGTGCGTTCAACAAGTAACTCAGAACCCTCGCCAATACTGACGACTGTTTTTATGCCGTCTTCCTTAATCTCGTTGAGAATGTCAGTAACGATGGATTCAGGCAACATTCTGCGGAGCTGATCTTCAGTCAGTTCTTCCTTAGTAATGTCGAGGTGGTCAACTCCAGTCGAGGACGCTTTCAAGAATTCGCTTGCAAATTGTAAAAAGTCAATATCATGCGCTAATAATTGTCCGAGAGGAACAAAGGGAGAATCTGGTTGTATCAATTTGAGCGAATTTTCAAACCAATTAAAAACATTAGTTAAATCTGCACCATAATCTGAATTAGGCAGCATTGCACGTACAGTGGCAAGGAAAGTCTGGTTAGGAGGCCCGCCTACCGTAGCCAGAGCTGCCAACTTTACGCCTGCTTTTTTCAAGCCCTTTGTTTCTATTGTCACCTTGTCATTAAGGTTCGTGATACGCTCATATAATATTTTTTCACGATTACCATAGACTTGAACGAGCCACTCTTCCGTAATCCTATGGTCATCTACCTTGATACCAAAACGATACAGTTTTTCGTCTACAAAAAAGCATAAGTCGAAGCACGATATTTTGTCAGGTTCATCACCAAAACGGAATGATTCTCTTCCTGTGCCGCTGTTCTTGCCTCTAGTGTTGAGCGCCATGTTTCGAAGAAAGTTTAGAGCTTTAAATAAATTAGATTTGCCTGCCCCGTTTGCACCATAAAGGACAGCTGTTCGAAGAACTCGTTCCTCGCTACCCGGTATGGCGACGGCGTGACCATCGTGATGTTCGGCGAAGCGGTTGCTTGCTACGAGACTAAAGGTTTCCTCTTCAGCGAAAGAGCGAAAATTTTCAACCGAAAACGAAACAATCATGGCGACACCTCTTGTGATTTTTTCGCAAGTATATCTATATTTTTTATTTTGTCATTTGAATTTGGCATTTAGTTGTGATTTTATCTCGCACGTGCGCGAACCGGTCATCCCCCCCAGATGGAACAACTCTTCAACTCATCTTGAGCC
>DAIQQT010000134.1:0-6867 GCA_036786685.1 Trichlorobacter sp. | reverse complement strand
GTTCTACCAGAGCCGGTAGATCATCCAGTTCCAGCGTTGTGTCATCTTCTGCTTCAATGGCGGCTACAAAGTCAACCGGTGGTTCCTGCTCATCATCCAGCCCTGGTGTATCCAGAAATGGTTCCTGTTGGGGTGCATCAAGGGACATGAGACCTCCTCAACTAGTGGGCTGCCAGCCCTGCTGGCCAATCAGCGGGACAAAACGGCATCCGATACCGGTTTCCTGCGACAGGGTGCCGTCTGCTGCCTTACGGATGCGGAGCAGGGTCTGATTTGCTTCATCACCAACCGGTATAACCAGCCGGCCACCCGGTGCCAGTTGTGCAGCCAGGGTTTCCGGGACTGCAGGGGCACCGGCAGTAACCAGTATGGCATCAAAGGGGCCTTCTTCCGGCCAGCCCAGGGTGCCGTCACCGACCTTGATGTTAACGTTCAGCAGGTGCAGGGAATCGAGCACTTTTCTGGCCTGCATGGCCAGGGGCCGGATCCGTTCAATGGTCCAGACCCGTCTGACCAGACTGGCGAGAATAGCGGTCTGATAGCCGGAACCGGTACCGATTTCAAGCACATGGTCCTTGCTGGTCAGCTCCAGCAGGTCTGTCATCAATGCGACAATGTACGGTTGTGAGATGGTTTGTTTTTCACCGATCGGCAAAGGACCGTCACTGTAGGCCTGAACTGCCATGGCCTCCTGCACAAACAGGTGGCGGGGAATCTTCTGGAAGACATCAAGCAGGTGCGGGGTGGTAATGCCGCGAGCAACGAGCTGTTCCTGTACCATTCGTTTGCGGGCGATTTCAAAATTTACCAAAACAGACTCCCCGGCAGAAGATTAACGGCGGCACGATACCAGAGTGAGGCGCGTATGTCCAGTATCAGGCAATCTGCCATAGCTTCAGGGCTTCCAGTGCCCGGTGGTTGGTCAGGTCCAGGTGCAGCGGGGTGAGGGAGGAGTGCCCCTTGCCAACGGCATTGAAATCGGTGCCTTCATCATCCAGAAAGCTGGGTTCTTCACTGCCGATCCAGTAGTATTTGCGGCCTCTGGGGTCTGTCTTGTCCACAATCTTGCCCACAAAAGAGCGTTTGCCCTGACGGGTGATCAGCGGAGCCTTGATCTCTGCAAAAGGCAGGTTAGGTACGTTAAGATTCAGGAAGGTGTCGGCAGGCAGCCCCTGTTGGATCAGCATCCGTGCCACCTGGACTGCAACTTTCGCGGCATCGGGGAAATGTTCGCTGGGGCCGTAGGTGGCCAGCGATACCGCCAGGGCCGGTATGCCCATCAGGTTGGCTTCCATGGCTGCGGCAACTGTGCCGGAGTAGGTGATGTCATCCCCCATGTTGCCGCCGTGGTTGATCCCTGAAACCACCAGATCCGGCGGGGAGGGGAGCAGGCTGTGGATGCCCATGTTGACACAGTCGGTAGGGGTGCCATCCACGGCAAACCAGCCTTGGCGTAGTTCAAAGACCCGCAGGGGGGAGTGCAGGGTCAGGGAATGCCCGGCAGCGCTCCGTTCTCGGTCCGGTGCCACCACCGTAACCTCTCCCAGCTCCGTCAGTGCTTCTGCCAGGGCCTTGATGCCCGGTGCTCCGATGCCATCGTCATTGGTGACCAGTATCTTCATTGCGCTACCATCCCCGTGCTGTCTGGTTGTTTGATGCGGCCCGTTTATGGCAGAAAAAAGCCCTTAAATCAAGGGTTCAACGCGGTTTTTCGGTTTACAAAAGCAGCCTGAGCAGGTAGATTAGCCCCTCGCATTTTTCAAACACTATCTCATTTGGGAGGGGTTCCTATGAAGGCTGTATTGATGGAGGGTTTTGGCGGCGTAGAGGTGTTGAAGGTCGGGGAGGCTGCAAAGCCCGTTCCTGCTGAAGGTCAGGTGCTGGTCAAGGTAATTGCCACCACTATCAATCGTCCTGATCTGGTGCAGCGTGAAGGCAAGTATCCGCCTCCTCCCGGAGATTCTGAAATTCTTGGCCTTGAAGTAGCGGGAACCATTGAAGAGCTCGGTCCCGGTGTGGATGGCTGGCAGGTTGGTCAGCGGGTCATGTCACTGGTGGGCGGCGGTGCCTGCGCCGAGTATGCAGTGGCCTATGCCAGCCACCTGATGCCGATTCCTGAGTCCATGTCTTTTGAAGAGGCTGCCTGCGTCTGTGAATCCTACATCACCGCCTTTTCCAACCTGTTCATGATCGGCGGTCTGAAAGACAAAAACACCGCCATTATCCACGGCGGCGGTGGCGGGGTCAACATGGCCGGCGTGCAGCTCTGCAAGGCGCTGGTGCCGGAGACCAAGCTCATTGTCACCTCCCACCCCAGCAAGATCGAGCGGGTCAAGGCGATGGGGGTTGATCTGGTGATTGACTTCACCACCACCCCGGACTTCTCCGAGGCGGTTAAAGAGTTCACCAACAAGAAGGGGGTGGATGTGATCCTGGACCATGTCGGCGCCAAGTACCTGGCCCCCAATATGGCCTCGCTCGGCTATGCCGGACGTCTGGTGATCATCGGTATCATCAGCGGCATCAAGGCCGAGCTGAACCTGGCCCTGATGATGGTCAAGCGTCAGCAGATCATCGGCTCTGTGTTGCGCTCCCGCCCGGTTAAGGATAAGGCGGCCATTGTGGCTGAATTCACCAAGACCGCTCTGCCAAAGTTTGCCGACCGTACCATCGTGCCGATCATTGAGAAGGTCTTCTCAATTGATGAAGTGGTTGAGGCGCACCGGATGATGGAAGAGGATAAGCATTTCGGCAAGATTGTTCTGAAGATCCAGTAAAACTACTGCGGAGGCTGTCTGCTTCGTTGCGCGGTGCTCGCTCCCTCGCTTACCTCGTTTGGTATGTCTCGGTCGCTGTGCTCCGTGCGCCTTGCATCAAGCCTTCCTCGCTACGTTTTAGTTTGTAGGTAAGCGTGTATGGGCCAACCGCTGGAAAACTATCACCGCCTGCTGGACAAGGTGGATCAACTCTGTGAGGGTATCACCACACTGCTGGGTGATGCCCTCACCTGTCATGCCGGTTGTTCCTCCTGCTGTATCGGTATCTCGGTCTTCCCGGTGGAGGCTGCGGCACTGATTGAGGCTGCCGGACAGCTGCCGCCGGAGCAGTATCAGCAGCTGAAACAGCAGTTGTCCAACCCTCAGGATCGGGATCATTGTCCGCTCCTCCTTGATGATTGTTGTCTGTTGTACCAGGCCCGCCCGATCATCTGCCGCACCCATGGACTGCCGATTCTGATTACGGAAGAAGCGGGCCGCCGGGTGGATGTCTGTCCGCTTAACTGTAAAGGGATGGAACGGATACCCGGTGGTGCCCTGATTGACCTGGAACGGCTCAACGCTTTGCTGGTTTCGGTCAATGTGCTGTATCTACGCGAGTTCGGCATCAAGCTGCCGGATCGCATCCCCCTTGCATCCCTTGGAGAAATGTTGCCGTGACCAGAATCAGCCTTAAAAAAAACGAAGACCGCCGGATCAAGGCCGGGCACCCCTGGGTGTTCAGTAACGAGATTGGCCGGATTGAAGGTGCCTCAGAACCGGGTGTTGCCTGTGAACTGTTTGATGTCAGTGGTACCTATATCGGCACCGGCTACCATAACCCCCACTCCCTGATTTCGGTCCGCCTGCTTTCCCGCCAGCATGACGATATTGACTCAGCCGGTTTCTTTGAGCAGCGGATTGCTGCGGCCCTGGCCCATCGTCGCAGCCTCTACCCCCAGATGGAAACCTTCCGGCTGGTCTATGGCGAGTCTGATTTCCTGCCCGGTCTGGTGGTGGACAAGTACGGCGATTACCTCTCGTTACAGCTGTTGTCTGCCGGTATGGACAGACGGCGTGGCCTGATTCTGGAGGCGCTGCAACGTCTGTTGTCCCCCAAGGGGATTATTGCCCGTAATGATGTGGCGGTGCGTACCATGGAAGGGATGACAGAAGAGGTGGAACTGTTGCAGGGGACCATCCCGGATGCAGTTCTGATGCAGGAAAACGGCCTGACTTTTGAGGTGGATCTACGTCATGGCCAGAAGACCGGCGGTTTTCTGGATCAAAAGGAAAACCACCTGCTGCTGCAGGGTATCTCCAAAGATAAAGATGTGCTGGACTGTTTCTGCTACAGCGGCAGCTGGGCTGCCCATGCCGGCTTCTTTGGGGCCAGATCTGTGCTGGGTCTGGATATCTCTGAGCGTGCCGTTGCCCTGGCAGGCAGGAATGCTGCCTTAAACGGTCTGTCGGATCGGGTCAGTTTTGAGGAGTGCGATGCCTTTGATCGGCTGCGTTCACTCAAGCTGGAAGGACGCAGCTTTGGAGCCGTGGTGATGGACCCGCCTGCCTTTGTTAAAAACCGCAAGAACCTGGCCGAGGCCACCAAAGGATATATCACCATTAACCGCCGTGCCCTGGAATTGCTGGAGCCGGGCGGTTATCTGATCACCTGTTCATGCTCCTACCATATGGGACGGGAACCGTTCCGCGAGATGCTGGCCACCGCTGCCCGTCAGGCCAAGCGGGAGGTGCGGTTGGTAACGGCCCGCTCACAGGCCCCGGATCATCCGGTGTTGCTGAATTTCCCGGAGTCTGAGTACCTCAAGTGTGTGGTGCTGCAAGCGCTTTAGGCTGATAGCACACGGATGACGCGGATTTAGCTGATTCACGCGGATTAAAGCCTGAAACACAAGCAGAAGTCGTGGCCGTTAATGAAAACAAACCTGCAAAAAAAGTTGCCACAGAGATCACAGAGGTCTCAGAGGAAAAACAGGAAGATACAACAAGCGACCTGATTCCTTTTGGGTGAACCACTAAAAACAGATGATTCTTGTAGTTCTCTGTGTACTCTGTGGCCAATTGCTTTTGTTGGAAATTATTCTTCGCTTTACCCGCGTATATCCGCCAAAATCCGTGTCATCCGCGTGCTGTTGCTTTGCTGTTACAGCCCCGTTACCTCTCGGTCCTTGGGATACTCCACCACGATTTCGTAACTGATCACCTTCTTCTCTCCGGCTGCCAGTTTCATCTTCCAGATCAGTGTGCCATCATCCTTCTTCTCGGTCGGCGGCAGGGTCGCCTCTTCCAGGCTGATCTTGATTTCGCTGTCGCCGGCCAGCGGCAGTTGATCCTTGACATTGACTGTCTGGGCCTCTTTGCGGAAGTTGCTGACGGTGATGGTTGAACGGTAGCCCATCCGGTTTTTACCGAACATGCCCGCCTCTTTATGCTGCTTCAGTTCTTCCCGTTTGACTGTAATCTGATCATCGCTGCCAAAGGGAAGGGTGAATTTCTCGCCCGAGGCCACCTGCTTCATCTCTGCGCTGCCCACAAAGGTGTTACCACTGAAGATCTTGACGGTGCCGGGCATCAATGGCCAGCCGGCCTTGTTAACCAGTTCTGCGGTCAGGTAGGCAACCGGTGACAGCTTGGGTACGGTGCCATATTCGGTGCTGACCGGCAGTTTTTCCAGGGAGATCACGGTGCTGTGACGGGTGTTGTCCGAGGGGATATCAACCGGTTTTGGGATTTTAAATGCGATTGAGGTCCCTTCTGCAGCTGCCTGGGCGGTCTGGAAGGCAGCAGGCTCAGGTGCAGGCGCTTCTTCCTCCATTGCCATATCAGCTTTCATATTTTCTGCCATCATCGGCTTTGCTGCTTTTTTATAGCTCCTCATCGGAGCAGCAGCAGGCATGGCCATCGGCATGGGGCGGTAGAAGGAGATCCGCCAGGGGTAGAGGGTGGGAGGGGCGCCACCGCTGGCCGGACGTGCCGTGGAGAGGGTCAGCGGCACATTGTTCCAGTCTTCGCCGGTCTGTTGACGAACCTGGGCGCGGTAGGTCAGTTCAGCACTGGCGCCATCCTGTGCAAGGCGTACATCATAGCCGGGCTCCCAGGTGGCCTGGTTGACCACCCCGGACAGGTCCAGGGTCAGTTTGCCTTCTTTGGCTGTCTCTACCGCCACTTCAACGGTCTTGCTTTCCTTGCGGTAGGAGCCGGTGGCTTCCTGTCTCTTCCGCTTCAGGGCATCCATCTGCTCTTTGATGACCTGTTTTTCCTGCTCAATATCACGTTGCTGGTCTTCAACCTTCACAGTGTTGCTGCCCACAAAGCCCATGGCCTCGTTCAGTTCTGCCGTGGTCGGTTTGCCAATGGCCAGTTGCTGTGAAATCCGCTCACCCCAGGCTACCTTGATTGAATCAACAAACCCTTTCTGGGCAAGCAGGCCGGCCTTTCTGGCATCAAGACCACCCAGTTTGCGCTCCAGCTGTTTCAGTTCAGCCTCAATCTCCTTGACCCGCTTGTCTGCGGTCTGGCTCAGGAAGCTGCGCTTGACCTCAATGCCGGTAATGGTGGCCCGGGCCGTTCCCTTGGCATCGACCCGTACGGAGTCGTCCTGCAGCAGCACCGGCAATCCTTCAACCGCAATAATCTGGCTGCCCGGTTTCAGCGCTACGGTTACGGATCGGGTGACCTGGGCCCGGTCCTGGTAGACGGTAACCGCACTGATGGTAGCTTGGGCCGGTATGCGTGTCGGCGCTGCAGCCAGCACGATGCCGGGGTAAAGGCAGGCGCAAAGCAAAACAGACAGATGACGAAGTTGCATATACAATCCTCCTGGTCTGGTACGTTACATACTGCGCAAGTATAGCAGAACTTTTTTGTTTGTCCTGGCGTGTTACCGTGCTTTGATCTGCTGCTCCATCAGGCCGGCCATCCGCTCCAGCGGCGCCTGCTGCACCTGTTTGCCGTTGTGGTAAAACAGCACCAGCCGGAAATCACCTGCCAGGGCGCGGTTCGCCACATCATCAGGGGTAAAGGTGGTGCGCCCCAGGGATTTTTTTGTGGGCCATTCCACGCCACTGTAGGTCAGGTAGACCAGTTTTGA
>DAIQQT010000133.1:0-6900 GCA_036786685.1 Trichlorobacter sp. | reverse complement strand
GCCAGTGCATTCAAGGCATCGCCTGACTCGGTCAATCTCAACCGGCTGATTGACGGCACCTATCTGGAGGTGAACGAGGGGTTCTGCGCTATTACCGGCTACCGCCCGGAAGAGGTCATCGGCAAGTCATCCCTTGATCTGAACATCTGGGTATTCCCTGAAGACCGCCAGCGACTGGTACAGGAGTTAAAGCAGCACGGCGTTGTCAAAAACCTGGAAACACAGTTCAGATGTAAAGACGGTTCAATAATTACCGGACAGATGTCGGCATGTATTATCACGGTCAATGGCGAACAGTGCCTGCTGAACATCACCCGCGACGTCAGTGAGCGGAAGCGTTATGAGGACGAACTAAAACAGGCCCGTAGCTCAGCCGATGCAGCCAACCGGGCCAAGAGCGAGTTTCTGGCCAACATGTCCCATGAGATCCGCACCCCGATGAACGGCATCATCGGTATGGCCCAGCTGCTGCAGTTTACCGATCTGACCCCGGAACAGCAGGAGTACCTGCAGTGCCTGGAAAGTTCCACCCAAAACCTGCTGTCTCTGCTGAACGACATTCTGGATCTGTCAAAGATTGAATCCGGCAAGATCACACTTGAAACCACCAGATTCTCACTTCGCCAGTGTATCCAGGAACTGATTACCACCCAGATCTCACAGATACACCAGAAGCAACTTAAACTTGACACCAGGATTGCTGATGAAATACCTGATCTTCTCCTGGGGGATCCGCTGCGGATCAAGCAGATTCTGCTGAACCTGCTGGCAAACGCCATCAAGTTTACCGAAGCCGGCAGCATCAGCATAACAGCCCGCATTACCGGCAGGCAGGGTAACAGCCTGACCCTCTGCCTGGCGGTGCGCGATACCGGCATCGGCATCGCTCCCGAGGCCCTTGAACGGATCTTTGCCCCCTTTGAGCAGGCAGACAACTCCACTACCCGTAAATACGGAGGCACCGGACTGGGGCTCACCATCTGCCGTCGACTGGCAGAGCTGATGGGGGGCAGGATCTGGGCAGAATCGGTGGAAGCCCAGGGCAGCTGTTTCTCTGTTGAGCTGCCGTTTGAACTGCCTGAACAGCTGCAGATGCCGAGGCCTGCGCCGGTTACACCAACCTGCAGCAACGGCACCAGAAGCCTCAAGCTGCTGCTTGCAGAAGACAACCAGCTGAACGCCACCACCCTTATTGCCATGCTGAAGAAGCTCGGACATCAGGTAGCGCTGGTCTGCAACGGTCAGCAGGCCTTGGACAACCTGCTGAAAGACACCTACGATTGCATTCTGATGGACATCTCCATGCCGGTCATAGGGGGGGATGAGGTAACCCGTATCATCCGTGAGGCCGAGCTGCAGACCGGGCAGCATATGCCGATCATCGCCCTGACCGCCCACGCCCTGCGGGGTGACCGGGAACAGTTCCTGAGCAGCGGTTTTGATGGCTATATTGCCAAGCCGGTTGAGATACAGCAACTTGCAGCAGAACTGGAACGCGTAGCCCTCAGCAAAGTCGTTGCATAACCTTCAGCCCATCTCAACCTGCCTGACACATCTGCGTGATACGCTACCTCCATACATTCAACGCCTATGGAGGAAACAAATCATGAAAAATCTAAAAGAGTTTTGCCTGGAATGTGGCAGCAGGGCGGTCTCAAAAACCATTGATAATGTCCTGCCCAAATTCAAGATGGAGATCATCAATTACGCCTGTGGCGCCGAACTGAAAAGCATCTATTCCAGCAACGGCAACACCGGCAGGCTCTGCCTGTCCGGCTGCAGCCAGCTTGAAGAACAGGTGTCGCCGATCTGACAGCTGCGACAACACCCGTCTCCTGGTAACCGCACCTCCCCGTTGAAGGAAGATGCGGTTTTTTTACGCATACTCGGCAACAAACCCCTCCACTGCAGTCCTGATCTCATCCCGGATCTCCCGTACTGCTGCACGCACTTCTTCACTTGTCCCCTGCAGGGCGGCCGGATCACTGAAGCTCCAGTGCAGCCGGCTGACAATCCCGGGAAAGACCGGGCAGCGCTCGGCATTGGCCCCGTCGCAGACCGTGATCACATAGCTGTACATCTCGCCCCGTTTGAACATCTCAAAGACATCCTTGGTCTGATGAGCGGAGATATCAATCCCCAGCTCCTGCATCACCTCAACCGCCAGCGGATTCAGCAGACCCGGCTCAAGCCCGGCGCTTCGCGCCTCAAAACGATCACCGGCCAGATGATTCAGAAATGCCTCCGCCATCTGACTGCGGGCGCTGTTATGGATGCAGACGAACAATACCTTGTCCTTTTTCATGGATAAACTCCTCTCGTATAAAATCCCGACAGCGCCACTATGCCACAAAAAAGGCACCGGACCGTTGCGGTCCGGTGCCAGGTTGGTTACAAACAACAACCTTACAGGGTTCTGAAAGGATCAGAAGCTGTCCAGGGCACGCTTCAGGCTGACCTTCCAGGTCTTGGTGGGCAGAGGGTAACATCGGCAATACCGAAGTCGTTGTCATTGGCCAGCAGGAGCTGATCACCCACCAGGGCCATTCCTTCAAACTTGACCTCATAGCTGGACGACGTACCGGTTGCATTAAAAAAAATATGTGCCTCCGTGTTTGGTGCTGATACTGGTCACCATACGGAAAGGCTTTTACCGTTCTGCTGCCGGGAGGTTACATTTTTACAAAATTTCAGGCAAGCGAGAGGGAAGCGACAGGTGGATGTTCAGGATGTGCCAGCAGACGGCAAACTGATAGTAAACTCCGCCCCTTCGGATCTATTCCGGGCAGACAGGGTGCCTGCCATATGTTTTTCAATGATTGTCTTTGACATATAAAGACCGATCCCGGTGCCTTCTCCGGGACCTTTGGTGGTGTAGTACGGTTCAAAGATATGGGGCAACACTTCTGGAGCGATGCCGCTGCCGGTATCCTGAACTGACAAAACCGCTTTATCGTACTGCTCATCAATACTTAAGACAATCCGCCGGACCGGGTTTTCCGAATAGCTCAGAATATCAATGGCATTATTAAGGATATTCAACAACACCTGAATGTATTCAGACTGATAGCCCAAAACAGCTGGTTCTTGCCTAACAACCAACTGAAAGACAATCCCCAGATGCTCCATCCGCGCCGACACCAGACTTACAGCCTTTTCAGAAGCCTCTTTCAGATAAAAAACCTGCTTTTGTTTTTCCTGACGAAAGAAGGACCTGAAATCATCAATGGTCTTTGACATGTAGTTGATGATTGCCATGATGTTCTGAACGTCGCTTTGAATCTGCTCATCAGTCAACTCGCCCGAGGCCTTCAGCAGCTGCATGCTTTGGACATAAATTGCAATATTGTTCAGCGGCTGCCGCCATTGATGGGCAATATTGTTCAGCATTTCCCCCATGGCAGCATGGCGGCTCTGCTGTAACAGCAGTTCGTCTTTTTGACGCAGCTCTGCAATCGCCTCATTGACCCTTCTTTCAAGGGTCCGGTTCAGTTCCTCCAGCTGCGCCTGCTGCTGGCCCAGCTGCTCTTCAGCCCGCTTGCGCTCAGAGATATCCCGTACCATCACCACAATCCGGTTCTCACCCTCAATGGTTGCGCGACGCATACTGACCTCAACCCACAGACGGCTGGAATATCTTGTGGTGGTGATCCACTCAAAGGTCTGGGGAGTGCCTTCTGCGCAGCGCTGAATCCAGGTCAGGGCCTCTGCCCCGCTATAGGGCGCCTCTCCCGTCCCCAGCTGCTGCAACCCCATGCTCAGCAGCTCCTCACGGCCATAGCCGTAGAATCGACAGGCGGTCTCGTTCACATCCAGGATACAGCCCGTTTCTGCGTCATGGATAAAGATGGCGTCGTTGAGCGAATCATAGATGGTATGAAAACGTTCTTCACTATGCCGTAACCGGGCTGCTGTTTTTGCCAGTTTAAGATTGTCGGAAAAGATCAGTTTGTAGAGGAGTAATGAGGTAAGCAGGATAAACAGCCAGCCCTTGAAAAGCGCCACCCTGGTCAGGAGTGCAGGATCGCTTACCAGCCAGCCCACAACCGTGTCGGAGACAAGTATCCACATTGCTCCAAAGAATGTATAAATGGCCACAATCCGCAGACTGGCATTCCGTACCTGTGTCGGTACCATCATCATGACGAGCCTCCCCGGTTCGCCCCAAGTGTAGCAGGCACCGCCGCTACGTCAACCACCCCGGCATTTTCAGAGCATCCCATGTCAGGGGCAACGTCAAACGAATCAGTTTTTGTTCCTCCGTCCTTGCTCTACCTAATCCATAACTGGCCTGGCGCCACAAATGAAATAGCCTGAAATCTACGCTTTGTACATCATATGTGCGGCTTCAGATGCATGAGGATATACATGGGACAAGCACAATGACTTTCAGGAACGACATCTGCCATTTCTTTATGCAGACCTGCTACACAGAAAACTTTATGTGCCACACAAAGAAGTAAACTTACTGATATTACAATACTATCAAATTGGCACTCCTGCTGCATTGTTCCTCTTCATCGCTTCAGCGAAAGGAGTACACGATGACAGATGCTACTACTATTATCATCAATGATACCACCCTGCGGGATGGCGAACAGACCGCCGGTGTGGTTTTTTCCCGCCGTGAAAAACTGGCCATAGCACGCCTGCTGGACCTGGTCGGGGTGCAGGAGATTGAATGCGGTATTCCGGCCATGGGAGCGGATGAGCAGAACAGCATCCGTGCCCTGGTGGAAATGGAGCTGTCTGCCCGTCTGATTACCTGGAACCGGGCGCTGATACCGGAGATCCAGGCCAGTATCGAGTGTGGCATCAAGGCGGTGGATATCTCGCTCTCGGTATCGGATCAGATGATTGCCAAGAAGCTGAAAAAGGATCGCATTGCCGTCAAGGAACAGCTGAAGGTGGCGCTGGGTTTTGCCAAACAGCATGATCTGTATGTCTCAGTGGGTGGTGAAGATGCCAGCCGGGCGGATCTGGCCTTTCTGGTTGAACTGCTGCAGATTACCCGTGAACTGGGGGGGGACCGTTTCCGGTTCTGCGATACCCTGGGGATCATGGACCCCTTTACCATGTACGACAAGGTGGCCTGGCTGCGTGCCGCCGTGCCTGAGGTGGAGATTGAGGTCCACACCCACAATGACCTGGGCATGGCCACTGCCAACGCCATTGCCGGCATCAGGGCCGGTGCCCGTTTTGTGAACACCACCGTCAATGGCCTGGGGGAACGGGCTGGTAATGCCGCACTGGAAGAGGTGGTAATGGGGTTGAAACATGCCTGCGGTATTGAGACCGGCATTGACACCCATCGCTTCCGTGAACTGTCCCTGATGGTGGCCAAGGCCTCACAACGGGATCTGCCTTCCTGGAAGGCGGTGGTGGGAGAGCGGGTCTTTGCCCATGAATCAGGGCTGCATGCCGATGGTGTGTTGAAAGATCCCCACAACTACGAAGGGTTTGATCCGGCTGAAGTCGGACTGGTCCGTCAGATTGTGGTGGGTAAACATTCCGGCGCCAGCGGCATGATCGAGCGCTACCGCAGCCTGGGTATTGTGCTCTCCCGTGACGATGCCGGGCTGCTGCTGCCGGTGGTACGTCATGAGGCGCTACGCCGCAAGCGTGATCTGAATGACCGGGAACTGGTGAATATTTATCTGAACGGAGCAGAGCTGCTAAAGGCAGCTTGATCCCGATCCCATTTCAAGGCGCAATCTTCGTTGGCTCGTCTTCGGCTCCTCAATGTACTGCGTGTACACCTGCGTCGCCGAATTCCTCGCCGCCTTGATATCATCCTTGAACTGGAATCGAAAAAAGGAGGAATAATTATGTGTACATCAGGAACGACCGTACCGATTGCCGAGGCAGCCGCTTTACTGGCCACAACTGAGACACGGGTGTTGATGATGCTGAAGAAAAATGAACTGCAGGGCAACCAGGTTGATGGTGACTGGTTTGTTGACAAGGCATCGCTGCAGCTCTGCGGCAAACCGCTGCCGTCGGATATCGTCAAAAAGGGATGTGGTGGCGGGTGTGGCAGCGGCGGTTGCGGTAGTCATTGATTTTGACAATAGGCCGTTGGTAACGCTGATTTGGCGGATATACACGGATTTTAACTGTTTTTATCCGGACAATCAGCGGAAATCTGCTCAGATCAGACTTGATCCGCGTGCTATGATTTTTGAGGTTTTACTCGGAGGTTCGTATGTTGGTCGTCAAAGCATTTGATCTGAAATTCAAATATCGCAAATATGTGGAAACCCGCGACGAGCCGAAATTCTCCGGCCTGCCTGACCCTTCCCCGTTCAACCGGGATGATCTGTATGAAATATTACCGATGATGGGGGCGGTGATGGATACGCTCGGAACTGTGGATGGCAGAATGCTGCATGTTCTGGAGGACCTGTTGAACGAAATGCCGCGCTTTGTCAGCAGCAGGGAAGAGGTATTTAACTATCTGGTCGGCTGTGGCAGTGACGTACTACAGAATTAACAGAGGTATTCCAAATGGCTGTTATACAATTTTTCACCAAGATCGGTTGCCTGACCGCACAGAAGCAGATTGCCCTGCTGCAGGAAGCAGGACACCAGATCGTGCTGCAGGACCTGCTTGCCCACCCCTGGACCGCAGAAGAGCTAAGATCCTACTTCGGTAGCCTGTCAGTACAGGAGTGGTTCAATCCTAATGCCACACGGATCAAGACCGGCGAGCTTGACCCTGAGGCCTATGCTGCTGATTAGGCGCTTGCCTTTATGCTGGAGGATCATCTCCTGATCCGGCGACCTTTGCTGGAATCCGGCGGTATCAGAAAATGCGGATTTGATCCGTCTGCGATCCATGCCTGTGTCGGACTTGCCAAAAATGGTGCTGCCTTTGTGTTCAGGGGTGATCTTTCCAGT
>DAIQQT010000132.1:0-6984 GCA_036786685.1 Trichlorobacter sp. | reverse complement strand
CCGCCATGACGCTGGGCGGCCACGGCGACGACATGGTTCCTCTGGTTCGTTATGCTGCAGTAAACGGCATTCCGGTCATGGAGCTGCTGGAGCAGAAGTACGGCGCAGACAAGGCCAAAGAAGTAATGGAAGCAATGGTTAACCGCACCCGTCTGGCTGGTGGCGAAGTTGTTGCCCTGCTGAAGACCGGTTCTGCTTTCTATTCACCGGCTTCTTCTGCCATTGCCATGGCTGAGTCCGTACTGAAAGACCAGAAGCGCGTACTACCTACCTGCTGCCTGCTGAACGGTGAGTTCGGCGTGAACGGGTACTATGTTGGCGTTCCGGCTGTTCTGGGAAGCAACGGCGTAGAGAAGATTCTGGAGTTCAAACTGGATGCAACTGAACAGGCCATGATGGATAAGTCTGTCGCTGCAGTTAAAGGTCTGGTTGACGCTCTGCCTGGCATTCTGCAGGGTTAATAAGCCTTTTACAGGCTCTGGTGTGCCTGCAAAAAGAAGGGCGGTCATAAGCCGCCCTTCTTTTGCACCATAAGGGCCTTAATTTCACACCTCCGAATACGGATAGAAGGAGTTGAGCCGATGTCTGAAGAAAAGAAGCTGCCTAGAATCGAGATTATCGAGAAGTATTGCAAGGGCTGCCACATCTGTGTGGAGTTCTGTCCCACCAAGGTCCTTGAAATGAAAGGGTTTGTTGTTTCTGTCAAGGATCTGGAGAAGTGCATCAAGTGCATGCAGTGCGAACTGCGTTGCCCTGACTTTGCCATCAAAGTTCACGCCGAATAATAAGACGGGAGGATTTCAAAGTGTCAAAAAAAGTCGGTTTTTTACAAGGTAACGAGGCAGCTGCCCACGGCGCACTGTATGCCGGTTGCAAGTTCTTCGCCGGTTACCCCATTACTCCTTCGACCGAAGTGTCGGAGGTGTTGTCCATTGAGCTGCCTAAGGTAGGCGGCAAGTTTATTCAGATGGAAGACGAGATCGGTGCTATGGCTGCCCTGCTGGGTGGTGCTCTGGCCGGTCAAAAAGCTCTTACCTCAACTTCCGGCCCCGGTCTCTCCCTGAAGCAGGAGCTGATCGGTTACGGCTGCATCGCCGAGATCCCCTGCGTTGTCTACAACGTTATGCGTGGTGGCCCATCAACCGGTATGCCTACCGGCCCTTCACAATCAGACGTTATGTGTGCCCGTTGGGGTACCCACGGTGACCATGCCACTATCGCTCTGATGCCTGCCTCTGTACAGGAAACCTACGACATGATCGTACGTGCGTTTAACCTGGCAGAGAAGTACCGTATGCCGGTACACGTGCTGCCGGACGAGATCGTTGCTCACATGCGTGAGCGGATTGAGTTCCGTGAGCCGGGCGAACTGGAAGTAATCGACCGTGCTACCCCTACTGTTCCACCAGCTGAGTACAAGCCGTACGACACCAAGTTTGGTGATGTACCTCCTCTGGCTGCCTTCGGTTCCGGCTACAAGTTCCATGTAACCGGCCTGAACAAGCTGCCTGACGGCTTCCCCACCACCAAGGCTGAATACGTTCAGGCTGAGGAAGAGCGTCAAATCCGTAAGGTTATGGCTAACATTGACGAAATCGTTGAGTTTGAGGAGTTCATGCTTGACGATGCAGAAATCTGTGTGGTTGCCTATGGCTCAACCTCCCGTTCCGCTCGTTATGCGGTGAATGAGGCCCGTGAAAAAGGTATTAAAGCCGGTATGTTCCGGATCAAGACCTTCTGGCCCTTCCCTGACAAGCAGATCAAGGCCCTGGCCGAAAAGGTTAAAGGCTTCATCGTACCTGAAATGAACCTGGGTATGTGCAGCCTTGAGATCGAGCGCTGCGCACAAGGCAAGGCTCAGATCCTCGGCATCAATCGTGTTGACGGCGAGCCGATCAACCCTGAGCAGATCCTTGAGAAGATGAAGGAGGTTAAGTAACCATGGCTTTTGATTACGAAAAATTTATCCGTCCGGGCAAGTTGCCCCATATCTGGTGCCCTGGTTGCGGCCACGGTATTGTTATGAAGGGTCTGATCCGTGCAATGGATACCCTTAACCTGAAGAAGGAAGAAACCGCTATCGTATCCGGTATCGGTTGTGCTTCCCGTCTGCCTGGCTACATTGATTGCTGCACCCTGCACACCGCCCATGGCCGTGCAGCTGCTTTTGCAACCGGTGTCAAGCTGGCCAAGCCTGAAATGAACGTGATTCTGGTTGGTGGCGACGGCGACGGTACTGCCATTGGTGGTAACCACTTCATCCATGCCTGCCGTCGTAACATCAACATGACCTACATCATCATGAACAACTACATCTACGGCATGACCGGCGGTCAGTTCTCACCTTGTACCCCAACTGGCCACAAGGCTTCCACCACCCCCTACGGCAACCCTGATCCGGGTTTTGACGTAGCCAAGCTTGCCATCGGTGCCGGTGCTACCTTTGTTGCCCGCGGTACTGCCTTCCATGCCAACCAGATCGACAAGCTGATCGCTGAAGCAATTCAGCACAAAGGCTTCTCCGTGGTTGAGATCCTGGATGACTGCCCCACTACCTATGGCCGTCGTAACAAGTACAAGTCGGTTATCGAGATGATGAACCGTCTGAAGGAAGTTGCTGTACCGGTGAAGGCTGCCGAGAAGATGACTGCCGAGCAACTGCAGGGCAAGGTGCTGACCGGTGTACTGCACAAGGTTGAGCGTCCTGAGTATTGCGAAGAGTATGCGAAGGTTATCGAGCGTGCAGGCGGCAACAAATAAGTAGGAAACGCCCTTTTTCCGTGCTGGCCTTGCCAGTCATCGGGATGGTTTGTGCGGCGTACCGTAAGGTACGCCTCCGCACCATCTCTTGACAGTCAAACCCATCACGAAAAAATCTTCGTTTCCTGATAAGGATTATTACTCTGAAAAAGGAGAAGATAGATGGCCAGGTATGAATTACGTTTTTCCGGCGCCGGCGGACAAGGTCTGATCACTGCGGGGATCATCCTTGCCGAGGCTGCTTCCATCCACGAAGGCAAGCAGGCTGTACAGTCCCAGAGCTACGGCCCTGAGGCTCGTGGTGGTGCTTCCAAGTCTGAGGTCATCATTGACGATGTACCGGTTGACTACCCAAAAGCAACCAAGGTTGATGCCCTGCTGGCGTTGACTCAGGAAGCCTGCGACAAGTACAGCGCTGACCTGAAGGATTCCGGTGTGCTGCTGTATGATACCGATCTGGTAACCAAGTTGCCTGAAGGTGGTTTCAAGAAGGTTGGCTTCAACATTATTAACACCGCAAAGAACGAAGTTGGTCGTGAGATCGTTGCCAACATCGTTGCCCTTGGTGCAATGATTGCGCTGACCGGCGTTGTTTCCCGCGAAAACGGCCTGAAGGCTGTTCTCTCCCGCGTGCCTGAGGCATTCCTGGAGCTGAACGAGAAGGCCTATGCTGCCGGTTTTGAAAAGGCAACTGCTGCAGCAAAGTAGTCATTCGCTGATACATTGCAGTACACAAAAGGCCCGGTGCGTCCGCATCGGGCCTTTTGTTATTTAGCTGGTTGTTGAAAAACTACTGCGGAGCCTGTCTACGACGTTGCGCGGTGCTCGCTCCTTCGCCTAACGAGTTGTTATGTCTCGGTCGCTGTGCGCCGTGCGCCTTGTAGCCGTGCTTCCTCATGACGTTTTTCAACAACCAGTTAGTGGATTTCTACTGGTCCGGTCTGGTGGCTGGGGCGTTTCAGCAACAGCAGCAGGGGGATAATGGTCAGGAACGCCAGACCGATAATAAAAAAGATCCTGTTGTATGCCAGGGTGGCTGCCTGTTTGCGTACCATTCCGTAGAGCATGCCGATGGCGGTCTGATCAGCCTGGACTGCCTGCATTCCCTTTGCAATCAAGGCCTGTTTCAACTCTGACAAACGCATCTGAAAGGCCTGATTATAGGGGGTGATATGGCTGACCAGACTGGTTTGGTAAAACTGTGACAGGCGAGAGAGCAGGGTGGCGGCAATGGCGATTCCCACGCTGCCGCCGATGTTGCGTAACAGGTTGAATACGCCGGTAGCGTTGCCCATCTCCTGGCGGGCAATGCCGGAGAGGGTGACTGTGGTCAGTGGCACAAAGATCATGGCCAAGCCAACCCCCAGTACAATGCGTGGCCAGACAAAGGCCCAGTATGAAGCCTGCAGATTAAGCCCTTGCATCAGGAACATGGCGCTGGCACTGGTGATCAGCCCGGTCAGTACAATCTTGCGACCATCCCGCTTCTGAAGCATGGCCCCTACAAAAGGCATGGTCAGCAGGGTAGCAATGCCACCCGGCGCCATCACCATACCGGCATCGGTGGCAGAGTAGCCCATCAGGGTCTGCAGGAACATCGGTATCAGCATGATTGAGCTGTACAGGCCAAATCCCACCACAAACATAATCAGATTACCGGCTGAAAACGAGACGCTTTTGAACAGCCGCAGGTTCACGACCGGCTGTTCATGGGTCAGTTCAACCCAGATCAGGGCAACCAGAGAAACTACCGTGATGATGCTGAAGCTGATGATAAAGCTTGAGTTAAACCAGTCTTCCTGCTGGCCCTTGTCCAGCACAACCTGTAGCCCTCCCATGCTGATCGTCAAGAGAAACAGCCCCCAATAATCAACCTTCAGCACCTTTGCCATCCCTTCCCGCAGATAGGGCGGATCAAAGATAAACAAGGTGCCCATGGCAACAGCAATTAAACCGACCGGAATGTTTATATAAAAGATCCAGCGCCAGTTCATCTGGTCGGTGATCCAGCCTCCCAGGGCCGGTCCCACAATCGGTCCGGTCATGGCGCCGACACCGAAGATGGCCATGGCAATGCCGTGCTGTTTTGGTGGAAAGGTTTCCAGCAGAATCGCCTGGCTGATCGGTATCAGGGCGCCTCCTGCAGCCCCTTGGAGCACACGAAAGAAAATCAGCGCACCCAGATTGGGCGCAGCTCCGCACAGGACCGATGAGATGGTGAACAGGCTGATGCACGTCAATAGAAAACGTTTACGACCGAACATGCGGGCTAGCCAGCCGGTCATCGGCAGCACCACGGCGTTACTGACCAGGTAGGAGGTCAGCACCCAGGTGATCTCTTCGGTGCCGGCATTCAGGCTGCCCTGCATGTATGGTAGTGCCACGTTTGCCACCGATGTATCGATGATTTCCATGATGGTCGGCAGCATGACCGTGATTACAATCAGCCATTTATTGATGGTACGGGCTTCCGTCATTTGCTGAAGGGGATCAGGTCCCGTGCTACCTGGCCGGTGGTTCGTCCGGTATGTATGGTAGGGATGACGCTCATGCCAACCCGCAGCAGATGAGCAGGGTCACTGGTCTGGTCGATCATGATCTTGACCGGAATCCGCTGTACAACCTTGACATAGTTGCCGCTGGCGTTTTCAGGCGGAAGCAGAGAAAACGCAGCTCCAGTACCTGCCATAATGCTTTCAACCGTTCCGTTAAAGGTTTTACCCGGATATGCATCTACCTTGAAGCTGACTTTCTGACCTGGTTGGATATGGGTTAATTGGCTTTCTTTGTAGTTGGCGGTAACCCAGGAGCCATGCAGTGGTACGACTGCCATCAGGGCCTGACCTGGCTGGATGGTGGCACCGGTCTCAATTCCTTTACGGGTAACGTAACCATCCACAGGGGCTATGATGCGAGTGTAGCCTATTTTAAGCCGCGACTCGGCCAGTTCGGCCTGTTTCTCACGTACCCGTGCCTTGCCTGATGGACCATTGGTGATGCCTGCAATTGCTTCGGCCTTTTTCAACTGTTGTTCTGCCTCCAGCAACTGGGCATTGGCAACGCGCTGGTTTGTCTGCAAACGATCCAGCTGTTCTTTGGGGATTACCTCGCGACTGTACAGTGTTTCACCACGTTTAAGGTCAAGACTGCTCTGCTCCTGCCGGGCTTTTGCCGATTGTACCGCTGCGCGGGCAGCCGCCACCTGTGATGTGTCACCGGAAGTTTCATTGAGTGCAACTCCCACGGCTGCTTCAGCCTTTTCCGCTGCAACCCGGTAGTCGGTTGGGTCAAGCTCTACCAGCAGATCCCCCTTTTTTACCGGTTGATTATCCTTGACATGGATCGCTGTCACGGTCCCGGAAACCCTTGCCGAAACCGGATGGATGTTTGATTCGATAAAGGCGTTATCAGTGGTTATGTTGGTTCTGGCATCAATCAGCCAGCGTACCCCAAGCCAGATGGCGAGTATGCAGAGCGTCAGTATCAGGAGGGCAGCCTTGTGTTGAGGCGTGAGCCCTGTCTTTCGCGCATCCGGTTGGGTTTCAGGTGCAGGATCTGAGGGGAGGGCAGGGGTGGCTAGTGGTTTTTCAGACATGCTTGCTCCTGTTACAGTTCACCAACTGCCTTGCGCAGGCGGGCAGAGGATATCTGGTAATCGTAATAGGCCCGGTAATGTTCGGTCCTGGCCTGGGATAGCAGGGTCTGGGCATCAAGTACCTCAGTGGCCGTGCCAACCCGTTCCTGGTAACGGCTTTGATTGATACGCAGGTTCTCTACACCCTGTTTGATCGCCTCGGTGGTAACAGCAATTCGCTCTCTTGCCACGTTGACATCGTTTTGGGCTGTTACCAGTTCAAGTCGGGCCTGCTGTTCCGCCATCTGGAGCTGCTGCTGGGTACGAGAACGAGCGCTGACTGCCTTCTCATGACTTGCAGTTGAACCGAATCCGTCGAACAGATTGATCTTTAGGCCAATCGTGCCGGCGTAGATCGCCTGTTCTCTGACTTTGTCGTTTTGCAGGTAGTCCATGGAAGCACGTGCAAACAGTTCCGGGTAAAAGAGCGTTTTTGCTTCCAGAAGTTCATGGTTACTGACTTCAAGTTGTTTTGTGAGGGCTTGCAGGTCCGGACGTCTTGCAAGCGCCTTGGCTGCATCTACATCTTGTGCATTCGTTTGTACTGCTTCCGGTGGTTCCATGAGTTCTGGCAGCTGTCCCGGCTCTCC
>DAIQQT010000131.1:5323-6993 GCA_036786685.1 Trichlorobacter sp. | reverse complement strand
GCTTATTGTCATCACCGTCCGGCTTGCGCAGTGAGGGGGGCATAAGTTTAACAACGCTGAATTCACGGCTAGCTGACCAATCCCCGGCATAGCCATCTTCAGCCAGCGACCGGACCCGTAGATAGTACGTACCGCCCTGCAGCTCCCGAGAATGGTAGATGGTCTTTTTAAGGTCGCCGGATTCAATCAGGGGCCCGGAAAAATCAGGAGTGGTGGCAATCTGAACCTGATAGGCCGATACGCCAAGCACATTATGCCATTGAGACTTCAGAGGCATCTCAGGCAGGGACGCCTTGTCCAGAGGCGCGACAATATCCGGCGGCAGCGGTTTCCGTCTGATTTTTATCTCACTGGGTTTTGACGGAGCACCTTCCAGTCCCTCTTCAACAATGCTGGTTGCCAGCAGATAGTAGCTCCCGTCATCCAGCCCCTCAAACACAAAGGGCTCATCAGGCTTTATGACCGCAACTCTGGCAGCCTGTTTGCCTTCCAGATCCCGTGCCAGCACCACCCGGTACTGTGCCGCGTTCTGCACCCGGGAAAAGCTGATACTACTGGATGTATTACCATACACAGCGGCAACATTCTGTGGTTCCGGCGGTTCAAGCAGCCTGATCGGCGGAAAAGGCGGTTCGTTACGCCGGGCAAACGCCCCTTCACCTTCCTTGAGAGGAACGGTCGCGCCCATTGCCGAGAGATCAATACGGCTTTCCAGCATTTCAGCCCGGGTAGTGCCCTGCCCGTCAACCGCCACCCGGTAGTGGGTTCCCCGCGCCGCAGCAAGGGCCGAAGGGGTTTCTATCTCAAAGCGGGAGTCCTTGCCGGTGGCTGACTTTACCCTGGAAATGATCTTGCCTCCCTCAAGCCGCAGTACCCGCAGGAGATGCAGCACACCCTTCTTTGATGCCTTGACCGTCACCAACGACTGCTCCCGCAGCTGAAAGCTGGTGCCATCCTCAAAACTGATCTCAAGACTGCTGTTCGCGGCTGTCTTCAGCGAACTACCTTCCACAACCGTACTCCGTAGCTGTAATGGCCGCCATTCAGTGCTGCCAGCTGGATGGGAAAAAGCCTCCCCCTGCAGAGAGGTCACAACGCCGTCCATCGGCGCCCCTTTCAACAAGGCAACCGGCACGAGAATCTTCTGGCCGGGGGATATATAGTTGGAATCAGGAAGATGATTGAGCTTTGAAACCTGCGGCCACTTTTCCGGATGCGTAAGATATTTCTGGCACAGCCCGATCAGGGTATCCTGGCTGGCAACACGGATTTCGACGGTCCGCTCACTGTCCTGACGGGCAGCATGGACAGGAAACGAGATCAGGCTGAAAAGCAATACAAGCCAGCAGACTGCTCTATTCATAGGTTCTCCTCAACAAACTTCGCTATCCTGTTACTACACAGGCACCTGTATAAGTCCGGCACTATCAAGCAACGACCAAAACAGGACAAGCGATAAAATCTGACAAAATACGACAAAATACTGCCATCTTCAGCGATAATGGACAGCAAACAGACCGTTTATTACTCTCCAGACAAAAATTTATTTTTACTGCAACATGAAGGTCTCATACTCCAGCTTCCCCAGGTCATAATCCAGCAGCGCCATACCGACAGCAATGGTAACCATCAGCGCCAGGGCAAAGCCGTACCCGTAAAAGTAGGGCCCC
>DAIQQT010000131.1:0-5313 GCA_036786685.1 Trichlorobacter sp. | reverse complement strand
CCGGTTTCTGAACGTAAAAAAGGGCGGTAAGGAGCAGGACACGATCACGTTTATCCAGATAGAAAAAGATATTCAGCAGACCCAGCAACACTACCTGAAAACCGGTTGCCACCACCTGAATTGAAAGCAGTGGCAGGTGTATCTCTGAGATCCGTGCCCAGTGCAGCAGTTGCCGCCCCGCCACAATCACCACAATGGTGGTAATGGCCTGGATCTTGATAATATCGTACAGCCCTTCCCTGGCCACCCGCACCATCTCATCCTTCATTTCCTGAATATAGGAAAGCGAGCCGCCTTCCCGCACGGCATCGTAAAAAC
The DNA here is from genome assembly GCA_036786685.1 of Trichlorobacter sp. Classification (GTDB taxonomy): domain Bacteria; phylum Desulfobacterota; class Desulfuromonadia; order Geobacterales; family Pseudopelobacteraceae; genus Trichlorobacter. The sequence continues at coordinate 4,995 of DAIQQT010000131.1, read as the reverse complement.
GGTCATAATACTCAACAAAATCTGTCTCTATCCGCACCAGGAAGACCGCCATGCCGGGTATGATCGCCAGGTAGGCCAGAAAAACCGGCAGATCATATACCAGTGAGGCCCGCAGGGGACCGATCACGTTTGAACCGGTAACCGGATGGAGCCAGAAGATGAACTTGTCCATCCAGATCCCCAGGTTATAGAACAGACCGGTCAGCATCAGGGAACGGTACATTCTACCGCGCCCCATAAAATCAAACTCAATAAAAATCCGGGATGGATAACCGCGAAAAACCACCCAGAACATCCCCAAAAGCAGGATAAACTGGCCAGCCAGAAAGGCCAGTAACAGTCCTTCCAGATTGCCGTGCCGCAACAAAAAAGCAAACAGCAGGGCAGAGCCGTAGCCCAGGGCAAAATTGACCAGGATCGCCTTGTAGGCCTTGAGGCCTGACAGCAGGATAGCGGTGATCCAGACACAGCAGAGCACCACAAAGGTTGCCGCAAACAGCAGCCTGAAAAAAAGGGTTTGCTGCGGAAAGGCCAGCAGACCAATCGGGTAGGAGAGGAGACCGCTGACTGCAATCACCACCAGCAGCAGGCCATTCAGGTTGGGTAGCAGCCGGTAATGCTCCTTTTCAAAGATCCGGTCTGCCGAATAACGGGTAAAAGAGAGCTGTACCAGACCGGTCAGGATCAGGCTGAAGGCGATCAGGTAGGTAACCACGGTCTGAAACTTGGAAACCAGCAGTGCCGGTATGACCACCGGAAGGGAAATGACACCGATCAGCAATATCGCAATAATCGACAGGATCCAGGGACCGGAGCTGATGATGCCGGCATAGGCGTAGGCCATCAACAGCGAGCTGTAGCTGTCCCCCTTCATCAGCTTGCGCAGTTCAAAACCGATACCGGCCATTAGCTCAACGCCTCCTGATACAGTTCCCGATAGCGGGCAAACATCTGTTGCTGGGTGTACAGGGTTTCAACCCGTTTAATTGCAGCCTGGCTGGCCTGTTCCCAAGTTGCCCTATCCTGCAACAATCCACGACAGGCTACTGCCAGGGCCTGGGGATTATTGATCGGCACAATGGCGCCTGCAGCACCCAAGGCCTGATCCTCTTCTCCCACCCCTTCCACCAGCTGACGGCAGGAGCCGACATCGGTGGAGACCAGCGGTACTCCGGCGGCAAATCCCTCCAACGCCACCAGCGGCAGCCCTTCGCTGATGGAGGAAAGTACCAGCAGACCGATCTGCGGAAACAGATCCACCGGATTCATGAAGCCGGTAAATTTGACCCGATCGCCGATTTCAAGGCTCTGGGCCAGGGCCCGGCATTCAGCTGCATATTCCGGATCTTCACCATCGGGCCCGACCACCCAGCCCTCCAGCTCCGGGATATGACTCACCAGAACGCGGATCGCCCGGATGTAGGTTTTGACATCCTTGATCGGCACCACTCTACCCAAAAGAGCGATAATCATGGGAGGTTCGGCAGGCCGGGTACTGCGCAACGGAGCAAAACGGGCCACGTCAATGCCGTTGGGCACGACACTGATCTTTTCCGGCTGGGCGCCATCGCTGATCTGACGTTGCCGCACCCCTTCATACAGTGAAACAATCCGGCCTGATGCGTCGTAGCAAAATCGTCCCAAAGTTTCAAAAAACCTGATCCAGAGATCCCTGAAATAACTGATCTCGGTCGGATCACGCTGCAGGGCATTCCGGTTATCCTGAATCCACTCATTGTTGAAGATATCAATCCGCCGTTCCTTGGTATAGATACCGTGTTCCGACAAAAGCAACGGGCGTCCGGTATGGTGGTGCAACAGCCCTCCCAGAAAACCGGCATAGCCGGTGGATACGGTGTGGTAGACCCTGGCAGGGATCAGGCTGCCGGCAATGGCCGCCAGCTGCCAGATCGGGGCATGCATGTTACGGACGGTCCAGAAATAATCCACAAAGGAAGGATCACTACAGCGCTCACTGTACAAGGCGCAGATATACTCCCAGGAACGGTCGGCATACAGGAACTGGGCATAATCCACCCCCTCCCTTTTCTTCAGATAGAAGGAGACCTGTTTCAGTTCTGCCGGCAGACCATCGGGGTGGGGATCACTAAACCAGCCGTGTAACCGCCGTAGTGTTTCAAACCCCTGGGGATCACCCTTGCATGGTTCCACCGGCGGCGTTGTATGTTCATCATGCAGGTAATGCACCTGCAGATGTTTCAGGTTTGCGGGAAGTTCATATTTAATGTCACCATACTCGTCGGCCTTGCTGCCGATGAATACCGCACCGAACTCCAGATCCGGAAAACCCCTGATGATCTGATTAACCCAACTGGACACCCCGCCGCTGACATAGGGAAAGGTCCCTTCCAGCAACAGCATGATATCAACCCTGTCTGTCCTGGGCAGTTTGTCTACCATTAGCGCACCCCCCAGAACTGTGCCACCGGCCCGATACCCGGCCTGAAACGGATGGCACGATCCTGCTGCAGCAGACGCCGCACCTTTGAAAAATCACGGGCCTGAAAGGCCAGCTCCGCCTGATAGGGCAGCAGCTTGAGCGAATCCGCACCGGCAGCCTGGGCCTGCTCAAGAATACTTGAAGCCTCATCATACTTATGTTTTTGCAGTTTGATTCGTGCCATCAAAATCAGCAGAGTCGGATCCTGTCCACCCAGCTGCAGCGCCTGTTCGGCGTATTTGGCTGCCTGTTCTACAAAAAAATCTTTCAGATCATCCTGCGCCAATGCACTGTAGACCATCTCCCAGTAGGAAAAAGCCAGGTTGCGACAGACCGACGCCTTAATCTGCGACGTTTCTGCCGTTTCCAGTCGGTTGAGTGACGCTGAAATTGCTTGTTGGATCTTCTGTTCCTGACGTTCATGAAGATTGAAGGCCAGCAGCCGGATCTCATCATCGCTGTCACCGGCGGCATGTTGCAACAGGCGGCTGAAATTATGACCACTGCTACTTCCCACCGATAATAGCGCCTTGAGTCGTTGATCACGGGGCAGGCTCATAGTGCGCAGACGGGACCAGGCTCCCCCTTCACCCATACCGGCCCCCAGTTCTGCAGACTCCGGCATGAAGGGCGGGAGCGGTACACTGGAGAACTCGGCCCGTTCTTTGCTGTGTAGATAACGTCTGAAATAAAGCAGGATCAAAAGCGTACCGACAGCACCGAAGGCAGGAACAAAGAAGTTAAAACAGAAGAAGAGCCCCAACACCCCCCGGCGTAGCCCGACAAACTGTTTGGGAAAACTGACCGTCAGCAGTAAGGCAAAAAGAGACGAGGCGATCAGATGACCGGTCACAAACAGAAATACCCGTTGCCAGACCGGATGAGGGCCAAAGACGGCCAACAGGGCGGACTGTTCACTGAGCAGGGCATAGATGAGCAGTTTCAGGCTACTCACAACTCATCCGCCAACAGACTGCCCAACTGCATGGCTGGTTCTTCACCTGAAATTATTGCATAGCGTAGTGCCATGCCGGAGCTTTGCAGCGTCATCTTGAAATGGCTCTTCAGCACCTCATTCAAGCGGGCCTGATAGCCCTCTATGGCTGCAGGACCGGTGAATGGCATCAGGGTCACAAACTGCACCCCCCAGCCAAGGTCCCGTCGCCAGCCATGGTCCAATCCCCGTTGTTGACGTTCCAGCAGCTGGCACAGTTCATCAAGACGCGGCCCTGGTTGAAGGTTGATTACCACCAGGGTACTGACAACATCAAGGTCCCGCTTCAGGTGTGTCATCTTGACCAGCTCGGCACCAAATACGGTCGGACAGTCAGGATAGATCGTAATCAGACTGCGGGCTATATCGGCTGCTTCAATGTGGTCTGCAGCATAGGCCAGCAAGACACCCAGAATCTGTAGGGTCTCACGATGCAGTGCCATAAAGGGCATATCACTGACCAGCACTAGCCCCAGCACCCGCCCGCTGCTGGTACAGAGTGGCGCAACCACCAGATAACTGCTCTGCTGGCTGTCGCCAAGACGGTTAGCCGTCTGATAGGCAGTAGTGCCGGACTCAAGGGCAGAGCGCACCAGCAGATCGCCAGAATCACAGTCTGCCCCCTGGCCGCACTGCGCCAGGGGCACGGCTGCAGGTTTCCCCTGGTGTACGGCGTAGATCGCCGCACTTGAAAGAGAGCAGTAGTGAGCCAGGATAACCATCAGCTCAGTGGCCAGTTCAGAATCAACCTCACCTCCCCGCTCCACCAGCATGCGGCGCAACTCCATCATGGCCTGCCGCAGGGTTACCGGACGACTGACCAGGTTCTGTTCAAGCCGGTCATGGGAGTGGCGGACCATGAAGTAGGCCCGGGAGAGCTGCTGGAATTGCTCGGAGGCATGGCGGGAAAGCTGGTCAGAACGCCGCAGCCGGGTTGACCAGATTGAGCTGAACTGCCCGGCGATCAGCATCAGAAGAACACCGCCAAGCATGAAGTGCAAGGGAAAGCTGGTGTTGATCAAGCCGCCAAGCGAACAGCCAAACCAGAACAGGGCCAACAGTGATACCGAACTCAAGGCCGGTGCTATGCCGTAGCGCAGGGCCACCAGCAGGGGGCCGAACCAGAGCCAGGGAAAGTCGGCCTTGACAAAAAGCGGGTCTTCACGGTTGAACAGGAGACCGGCTAGCGGTATGGCGAGCGTGATGACGATGACCTCAAGCCACATCCAACGACTGTCACCTGACTGCTGGTGGTCTCCTCGCATAAATTGCAGCAGTCGGGATGGCGTGATGGAAAACGGTTTCTTCATCAGATCAGAACCTCTGTTCAGCCTGTGCTGTCGGAATCATCCGGCAGTCACTGCAATTCGAAGCGCAAGACTCCATAATAGGCTTTTGCTCCCTGGTCGTAGCGGTTGTATGCCTCTTGCGTATAACCTTTGCTGTCTCTGGCAGTGACGCGCAGGAAGTAGCTGCCCGGGGCCGGCCTGGGGATCTCGATCGTAAGACCGGTAACTCCTGTCGCAGCGTAGAGTGGCGC
>DAIQQT010000130.1:0-7026 GCA_036786685.1 Trichlorobacter sp. | reverse complement strand
TGCCAAAGGTGCCGGTATGATCATGCCCAACATGGCCACCATGCTTTCCTTTGTGCTGACCGATGCAGTAATTGATCCAACCCTGATCGACAGTATCTTCCGTCGCAGTGTTGATCGCTCCTTTAACGCCATTACCATTGATGGTGATACCTCCACCAATGACACCTGCCTGTTGATGGCCAACGGCGCAGCCGGAACGCCGGTAATCGCTGCAGGGACACCCGATGCTGAACTGTTTGCCGGGCTGCTTGACGAAGTCCTGCTGGATCTGGCCAAGCTGATTGTTAAAGATGGTGAAGGTGCCACCAAATTTGTAGAAATCTGTATCAGTGGTGCTGAGTCTGATACCGATGCCAAGCGGGCTGCCATGTCGGTTGCCAACTCCTCGCTGGTCAAGACCGCTTTTTTTGGTCAGGACGCAAACTGGGGCAGGATTTTTGCCGCTGTGGGCTATTCTGGCGCAAGGGTTAATCCTGATTTGCTGGCACTCTGGTTTGATGATGTCTGTATGGCTAAGTCTGGCATATTCAGTGGTGGTGATGCCGAGGCCAGAGGCACTGAAGTGTTGCGTAAAAAAGAGTTTCGCGTGCAGGTTGATCTTGGCATAGGGCAGGGGAGTGCAACGGTTTACACCTCTGACCTGTCCCATGAGTATGTCAGTATTAACGCCGATTATCGTACCTGATTCCTCCAGGGAGGTAGCGCGATGAAAAAGCTGCTATCGGTTCTGCTCACATTGCTTGTGGTTGCGCTGGCTGCCCCGCTCTGGGCCGGATCACTCAGTATTGCAGAACTGGCAGTCACCACCAAGGTCTCAAAGGGTAAGCCGATTGATGCGGTGCATCGCATTTCCCATCGTACTGTCAAGGCGCTGTACTGCTTTACCCGTACCGTGTCGGATGAAGCTGGCGAAACAACCATCAAACATGTCTGGATGAGGAACGGACAGGTGGTTAAGGAAACCGACCTGCCGGTCAAAGGAAAACGGTGGAGAACGTACAGCTCTCTGCCTGTTAACGCATCAGCTGTTGGTAACTGGCGGGTTGAGGTGCGGGATGTAAACGGTGTTGTTATGAAAAAAGTGGAGTTCAGGATACAGTAAATGATGACCTCAAAAGTAACCTCAAGCCGCCTGCTGGGCGGCTTTTTTCTGCGCCTGATCAGGAGTGCACTGATACTGGTCTGCTTCAGCCTGCCGTTGGCAGGTGGCGGCGTTGCCCGTGCCGAGCAGGATCTGCTGCAGGAGCTGGGGCGTACGGCAGTGCTTGATACCATGCTGCAAAATGCGGTCAGGCAGGGGCTGATCAGTGGTGCCGTGGTGCAGGTGGGCAACCGGAATGGCATCCTCTATAGCCATGCTACAGGGCGTGCCGGTTTTGAAGCCAGCTCCCGTCCGCTTACGGTTGGGACAGTGTTTGACGTTGCCTCCCTGACCAAGGTATTTGCCACAACACCGGCCATCATACGACTGATGGACCAGGGGGCAATTTCGCTGCTTGATCCGCTTTCCCGCTGGTTTCAGGAGTTTAAGGGCAAGGAGATAACGGTATTGCATCTGCTGACCCATACCTCCGGGTTGCATGACGGCATGCTGGACCCGTCTGCGCCGCTGGAAAGCGCCATCAGTCGCGCTGCCTCCCAGTCATCTGCGCAGCCTGGCACACGTTTCCAGTATGCTGATATCAACTTTATCCTGTTGGGTAATCTGGTGCGCAGGATCAGCGCCTTCGGGCTTGATGGCTACTGTCAGGAAGCCTTCTATCAGCCTTTGGGCATGGCGCATACCGGTTTTAACCCCTCAGCAAACGGCAATACTGCCGCAACCCTGGGGGGGCGTAACGGTGTCCTGAAGGGGGTCGTGCAGGATCCCAATGCCCGTCTGCTGGGTGGTGTTGCCGGTCATGCCGGCCTGTTCAGCACTGCCGAAGACCTGGGGCGGTTTTCCAGAATGCTGCTGAATGGTGGTGTGCTGGATGGTCGGCGGGTGCTTTCAGCGCGAGCTGTGTCCCAGATGACGGCACCCTACTTCTTTAAAAACGGCAAGATTGTCCGGGGACTTGGGTGGGATAGAGAATCACCATTTTCTGCACCAAAAGGTGCACTTTTTTCCGAGGTCTCCTATGGCCACACCGGTTACAGTGGCAGCTCAATCTGGATTGACCCGGAAGCAAATCTGTACGTTGTACTGCTGACCACCAGGCTTGATTACCGTAACAGGCGTGCTTTCAACCGGTTACGCAGCGATATCTCAACCCTTGCGGCAACCCTGTTTGCGGAGCATAAAAAGACGGCTGTCGCACAAATGCCCCAAAATACTGGGCCTTGACACTCGTTTGACCGTATGTTAGTGTCTTCCACGTTTTGTGCCAATTCTTCTGTAGCGCATCATCAGCAATCCTTGCGGGGAGGGACCGATGGGCAGCATCTCAATACTTCTGGCCGATGACAGTATTACTATCCAGAAAGTCGTCGGAATTATTTTCGGGTCTGACGACTATACCCTTACCGTTGTTGATAACGGCAAGGCAGCCGTGCAAAAAGCACAGGAACTTCAGCCGGACGTACTGCTGATAGATGCCCTGATGCCGGGCATGAGCGGCTATGAAGTCTGCGAGGCGATCCGTAAGGACGCCGTCCTTGCCACCAAGCCGGTTCTGCTTCTGACCGGTTCTTTTGAGCCATTTGATGAGGATAAGGCCCGTCAGTGTGGTGCAGATGACCATATTGTCAAGCCGTTTGAATCTCAGCAGATTGTTGCCAAGGTTCAGGAACTGTACCAGCTTGGTCTCAATCGTGCCGGCAGTGCTCCTGCTGCTGCCCCGGAAGTGGTGCCGGTTGTCGCTGCGCCGGAACCTGAGCTTGCCTCTGAATCAACAATCTCCTTTGAGCCGACCCCTGAGCCGATGGTTGCCTTTGAGCCACCTGTGGCAGAACCGGCACCTGCACGTTCAGCTGACGATCCCTGGGGGGCTTTTACCCAGCAGCCAGCTGCACCTCCGGTGGTTGAAACGCCGGTTGCCGCTCCCTTTGAGCCTGCTCAGCCTGCTGTAGTGGCCCCGGCCGCTGAAGTAACCTTTGCGGCACCTCAAGATGATAATATTGGCGCGTCCTGGGTACCGGTTGAGGAACAGACCTTTGAATTCCGTGAAGAAGAGGCTGCTCCGACACCTTTCTCAGTTAGCGAAGAACCTGCTGTACCTGAAGCTGCACCAGCCTTCAGTCCTGAAGCCTTTGAACCGGTAGCTGCCGTTGAACCGGCTGCTGAACCAGTTATTCCTGAGATCGCTCCAGAACTTCCGGTGGCTGCTCCTGCTGCCGGTGCCATTACTCTGACTGATGACCAGTTGAAGGAGGCCCTTATGGCAGCGTCAAAAGAAACCATTGAGCGCATCGTCTGGGAAGTGGTGCCTGATCTGGCAGAGGCAATGATCAAGGAAGCCATCAAGCGGATTACTGAGGCCAAGTAGGCTTCACCACATACTGGTTGAGATGGGGATGGCAACATCCCCATTTCTGTTTGTACGGAGGAACAGATGATAAGACAGGCCATTGCAAAGGTGGTTGAACAGCATGATCTAGGTGAAGGCGAGATGATCGAGGTGATGAACCAGATCATGTCCGGTGAATGCACCCCGGCCCAGATCGGGGCCTTTATCACGGCCCTGCGGATGAAGGGTGAAACCATTGAAGAGATCAGCGGTGCGGCCCGGGTCATGCGGGAGCGGGCCACCCCGATCAGGGTTGGCCGTAATGTGCTGGACATTGACCGCGATGATATCAACCTGGATCAGGAGACCATCCTGGATGTGGTGGGCACCGGCGGTGACGGCACCAATACCTTCAACATCTCCACCACGGTCTCTTTTGTGGTCTCGGCCTGCGGGGTCAAGGTGGCCAAGCATGGCAACCGATCTGTCTCCTCTGCCTGCGGTAGCGCCGATGTCCTTGAAAGGCTGGGAGTCAACCTGGATGTCACCCCGGAGCAGGTTGAGCGTTGTATCAATGAAATCGGCATCGGCTTCCTGTTTGCCCCGGCCCTGCACGGTGCCATGAAGCATGCCATCGGTCCCCGCCGTGAAATCGGCATCCGCACCATCTTTAATATCCTGGGGCCGCTGACAAACCCGGCCAATGCCGATTGTCAGGTAATGGGGGTCTACCGGGAGGAACTGGTTGAAAAGATGGCCAATGTACTCCATCGTCTGGGCTGCAAGCGCGGCTTTGTGGTGCATGGCAGGGATGGTATGGATGAGATCACCCTGACCGGTGAAACTGCTGCGGCAGAAGTCAGCCCTGCAGGTGTCCGGCTGTTTACCATCACCCCTGAAGCGTTTGGCTTTACCCGCTGCAGCATGCAGGCGCTGAAAGGTGGCGATGCTGCTGCCAATGCCGCCATTATCCGTGCCGTGCTTGCAGGAGAACAAGGGCCGCGGCGTGAGATCGTCCTGATGAACGCTGCTTATGCCCTGCTGGCTGCCGGACGCTGTGCCACCCTGGCTGAAGGGACCACCCTGGCGGCAGATGCCATAGATTCCGGCGCTGCGTTGCAGCAGATTGAAAAACTTGCCACACTCACCAACTAAGAGGACAGAGATGAGCTCTACCCCTGATATCCTTAAAACCATTGTTGCCCATAAGCGGGAAGAGGTTGCAGCAGCGCGGTTGGCAGCCTCAACAGAAGAGCTGAAGATCAGGATCTCTGATCTTGAAGACACCCCCCGTGGTTTTGAGCGCCACCTGCGGGAGGCGGTTGCCTCAGACTGGACCGCCATCATTGCCGAGGTCAAGAAAGGCTCCCCCAGCAAAGGGGTCATCCGCGAAGACTTTGATCCGCTGGAGATCGCCGAGATCTACCAGAACAACGGTGCCACCTGTCTTTCTGTCCTGACCGATGAGCAGTTCTTTCTGGGGCATCTGCGCTTTCTGGCCCTGATCCGTGAACAGGTCGGCCTGCCGATGCTGCGCAAGGACTTCATCATTGATCCGTTTCAGGTCTATGAAGCCCGCGCTGCCGGGGCCGATGCCATCCTGTTGATCGCCTCCATCCTGGAACCGCAGCAGATCGTTGACCTGGCCGGTATTGCCCGTTCGGTGCATCTGGACATCCTGCTGGAAGTGCATGACGAGGCGGAGATGGAAGTCGCCTGCAGCACTGATATCGGCCTGATCGGTGTCAACAACCGCAACCTGCGTACCTTTGTCACTGATCTGGGCACCACTGAACGGCTGGCCAGAATGCTGCCTGCCGGACGTCTGCTGGTGGCTGAAAGCGGTATCAACAGCCGGGCTGATATTGAACGGCTGCAGGCAGGCGGTGCCGGTGCCTTCCTGGTTGGCGAATCCCTGATGCGGGAAGAAGATATCGGCGCAAAACTACAAGAACTGCTCTCCTAGAACTTGCACCATGTCAATTGTACACGTTGTCTTCAATCCAACCTCAGGTAGTTACTCTTCCCGTAAGGCAGAACAGATCCTCACCCAACTCAGGGCTGTCGGACTTGATCCGCAGCCCCTGTTTCCCCAATCCCTTGCAGAATCCATGCAGGCGGTCGCAGAACTCTGTAACCAGTCCACACCACCCACCATCGTCGCTGTCGGCGGTGACGGCACCATCAACACCGTCATCAACAGCATGCCGCAGGGCAGGGCCATCCTGGGGATCATCCCGCTTGGTACTGCCAATGTCATGGCCCGCGAGCTGGGCATCTGTTCCCAGCAGGACGCTATCCAGCGGATAGCCCGTGGCACGGTGCGCCCTTTTTCTGTGGGAGAAGCCAGCTCAGCTGCCGGTACCAGGCGCTTTGTCCTGATGGCCGGGATCGGTGCTGATGCTGCTGCTGTGGCAGATGTCCGGCCCTCTGAAAAACGGTTATTAGGGAAGGGGGCCTACGTTCTGGCAGGCCTGCGTCGCTGCCTTAACTGGGACAACCGCCTGATAACCGCCAGCTGTGCCGGACAAACACGCCGCTGCAACAGTCTGATCGTCGCCAATGCCGCCCATTATGCCGGCCCCTATCGTCTGGTTCCCCAGGCCAGTCTGTTTGCTGCTCAGCTTGTGGTTGCGCCTCTGCCATTTGCCAGCCCGTTGGGTATGCTTTGTTTTGTTGCCGCCGTCTTTCTACGGGGCCGGTATGAGGGGTCTGATGCCATACACTGCGGGGGAGAGCTGATCAGCATCACCGGGGATTCACCGGCCCAGCTGGATGGTGACTCCTTTGGCACCGCGCCCCTCACCATCCGCCTGATACCTGATTTTAATAACCTGATAGTTTAGAATCGACCGGCCCGTCTTCCAAAGACGGGCTTTTTTATTGTCAAAATTTGGAAGTGACATATTTAGTCGTACTGCTGTGCTAGGGTGAAAACATGCATAGAATTGTAGTGGTAGATACCGAAACCACCGGACTCTCAGTCAGAAACAACGGGCGGGTGATTGAGATTGGCGCGGTTGCTGTAGAAAACGGGCAGATCGTAGCTGAACTGGCAACCCTGATCAACAGCGGTACACCCATCAGCTACGGTGCCTATCGGGTACACGGCATCTCTGAACAGATGCTGGCAGGCAAGCCAACACCGCAAGAGGTCTGGCCATGGTTTTTGGAATTTGCGGGTAACAGTCCGCTGGTGGCCCACAACGCCGCCTTTGATCGGGCCTTTGTGCAACATGAACTGCACCTGCTCGGAATGTCATTAGCCAACCCCTGGCACTGCACCGTCCGCCTCTCCCGTCGGAAACTACCCCGACTGATGAATCACAAATTGGAAACGGTTTACAAACATCTGTTTGGTGAACTGCCGGAAGAGGTGCAGCGTCACCGAGCACTTGATGACGCCCGGATGGCAGCGCGGGTCTGGATGGAGTTGGGAGGGCTATCTGGATAAGCGTGCCATTTCCGCAGGCAATGAACTTATTGAGCTCAAAATGCTGATGAGAGCACAGGAAACATCAGGGCGCTTGCTCCGTCTGTTTGAGGTATTGCGGGGGAATTTTAACAGAATAACCGAAGCCTTTATGGCTAAGCCATG
>DAIQQT010000129.1:0-7039 GCA_036786685.1 Trichlorobacter sp. | reverse complement strand
TCTGAGCTATAGTTTCAACAGTATGCAGACATTCCTATCAGCATTATGGGAGGCACTATGCGACCGCTACTGTTGTTGGCATCCGGCATCATTACAGCTGTTATTGTATCTGCTCAGCCCGCTATCGCAGAGCCGGGCAAGGCGCAGGTCATTGGTCTCTGGGAGCAGCAGCATAATGTCAAAGGCCGGGTACTGGAGCTGAAAAGCAGGGGGGGACAGCGCCCCACCAATGAACTGTATGGCAAAAAGTATCTGACCCCGGTGGGAACCTGCTGGGACTATGATGTGGTTGAGTTGCAGAAATGTGGCTGTCGTCTGTTTGAAAAGGCCAGCGTCTGCTGCCGCCGAGGCAGTACCAAAGAATGCGAAGTCCGGATCGGCACCACCACCAGTATGGTGGATTGTGCCAAATACGGAAAGCCGAAGTACGGGATGTCCGGCACGGTTGAGCCGGAAGAGTGCAAGGTACGCAAACAGGCTGCTGCCTGCTGGTCCCGTAAAGACCTGCAGTTTGGGCCTGGTGTGGTAATCGGCCCCTGCATGGAAAATGCCCCGGTCTTCACCTGCCCGAAAGGCCAGGAGACCATGACCGCTTTTCTTGACCGTAAATGTGGACCGACACCGGAGGATTGTGGCTGCACCCTGGTTGAGGAATGCTCCAAGCCGCAGGGACTGGAATGCTACAAACAGTGGAAGGCGGATAAACAGGCAGTGGATTGTTTCTGGAACGAACAGTACGATAACAACTATAAGCGCTGGAAGTGCTACGATGAACTGAAGAAATCCCGCCAGTAATCAACGGTGTAGCGTTTGTTCAGGAATATGGCGGCCTGCTTCAGCGGGCCGCCGTGGTGATGCCTGTATCCGTGATGATGTTAGAGCTGCTGAGGGTCAGTTCTGCGGCTCATGCCGATGATGAGGGTGGTGTAACCTGCTTCGGTTCTGTCTCTTCACCGCTTGATGCCTTTTTAAAGTTTCTGATACTGCTACCCAGGGCCTGTCCAACTTGGGGCAGTTTCCCCGGCCCGATCACCACCAGTGCCAGTACCAGCACAATCACCAGCTCCGGCATGCCAAATCCAAACATTTGATTCCTCCTGCTGTCAGCAGACAGCCTGTTGTTGGTAATAGGTGTTCGTGAAGCCATCTACCCGCTGCAGCTGTGGCCGTTGCTGCTGCAGCTTAATCCGTTCCGCCCCGCTGTAGACCGTAAACTGCTCCCCTCGCAGATAGCCGATCAGTGCCAGACCGGCCTGTTGACAGATCGTGACTGCCATATCGGTCGGCGAGGTACGTGAGGCGATGCAGGTAACCCCCAGACGTGCCGCCTTCAGGGCCATCTCTGCGGATATCCGGCCCGAGGTGACCAGCAGCAGTCCCCCCAGATCAAGCTGCTTGAAAAGCGCCTCACCCGCAATCCTGTCCAGGGTGTTGTGGCGTCCCAGATCTTCGGCATACAGCAGCAGGCGGCCATCCGGCCCGCCCACTGCTGCAGAATGGATACCGCCATGGCTTCTGTACTGGTCGGCCTGTCTGGCCAGCTCGGCCATCAGCCGGAACAGGGCCTGGGGCGCAATACCGGCTGCGGCCACCTGCAGGCCTTCCGGCTGCGTCAGGCTGAAACTGAGCCCGGTTCCACAGCCGCTGGTCAGTACCGGCCTGAGTTGTTCAGGCAGCTCGGACCGGATGCGCACATTGGCCACCCCAAATTCATCGCAGACCGCCAGCAGATCAAAATCCTCAACCCGGTCAACAAATCCCTGCAGACGCAGGAACCCGGCCACCAGATAGCGCAGGTCATGCCGTGATGCAACCAGGGTGGCCAGATCCCGTCCGTTTACCCGCAGGGCCAGTGGAAACTCGGCCACAATGGCGGTCTGCCGTGGCAGAAGCTGGCCATGCTGGTAGCTGTGGACCATCCCCGTCGCCTCCTGTTCAGGCATGGTCAGCCTGCGTGCCCGGTGCCGACGGGGCGCCATCCAGTTTGCGGAAGCTGTCCGGCATGGTGTAATCCACGGTTTCGGGATGGTGTTCAAAGATCGGGAAGTATTTGGCGATCAACACAAAAAACAGGACGTGGGCCGCAATGATCCCCACCGTCACCAGGGTCTCGATCAGTGAGGGGATGTAGATCTGCTGATCAGGCTGAATCATGCCGAACATGGAGACGTTGAAGCGGTTCAGCACCAGACCGAAGATCACCAGGCTGGCGCCGCGCAGCTGCATCCGCTCATCTTCACGGTTGGAACGGCGCATGAACAGCACCATCGGTGCGATAACCCCGACGCCGATCTCCAGCAGGAACAGGGCCAGGAGCCCGCCCCGGTCAAACAGCGGACCGTGGCTGAGCAGGAAGGTGGCGGCCAGTTTGACCACCAGATAGATACCCAGCACCCAGGGCAGAATCCGGGTCAGCACCTCCAGCAGTTCTGATTCATCAGGCTGGTTCATGTAGCGATGCACCATGGTTGCTTCCAGGATGATGATGGAGATACCGGTGAAGATGGCCGACATCCAGAACAGCAGTGGCAGCAGCGGGTTATACCAGAGGGCATGCAGCTTATCCACGGCGATCAGGAAGAAGGTGCCCAGGGATGACTGGTGCAGAGTAGAGATGGCGGCCGCTGCGATCACCAGCGGCATCTCCAGCCAGCGCAGCACCCGCAGCGGCAGGTGATAGCCGAACTTTTCGCAGACCGGTGACAGAAATTCCAGAAACAGCACCGTGGTGTAGGCCATGACGCACATTGAGACTTCAAACATCGGTGAATGCACGTTCCAGTAGACCAGGACGTGCCAGCCCTTGTGGAACTGCCCCAGGTCCAGCAGCAGCCCCACACAGACCAGCGAGTAGCCGAGAAAGCCGGTCACAATGGCCGGCCGTACCAGCGGCTCCAGCTTCTTGATATGGAAGCAGTGGACGATTGCCCCCAGGGTAAAGGCGCCGGCTGCCAGCGGTACTGCGGTCACCACGTCAAAGGAGATCCAGAGCCCCCAGGGGTAGGTATCGTTCAGGTTGGTGGTGGCACCCAGGCCGAAGACAAAACGGATCAGGGATGCCAGCGCCCCCACCACCACCAGGGCGATCATGAACTTCAGAAAACGGTGATACCCTTTGACTTCATCGATAATCAGACGCGCTGCGGTCATTGCTGATCCCCCTCTTTCGGCTGCTGTTCAACGTTCTGCTCACGCTGTTCCTCTTCACGACGCAACCGCTCTTTGCGATGGTTGAACCAGGAAAGGGCCGACAGGGTGCCGCCCACGGTCAGGAAGATACCCGGTACCAGGCGCAGGGCATCCCAGGTGTAAGCAGGCAGAGCCCGGCTGGTGACCGGCTTGAAGCCCAGCTCATCCAGTGGCTGATGGGTCAGGTAGAAGACGCTGGTGCCGCCGGCCTCGTCCTTGCCGTAGATCTTTTTGAAGTAGCGCTCCGGTTTTGTCTTCATCCGGCGTTCGGCCTCCTTCAGTATCTCGTCGCGGTTGCCGTAGCTGATGGCGGTGGGGCAGGCCGTAGCGCAGGCCGGTTCCAGCCCTTCCTTGATCCGGCTGTAACAGCCGGTACATTTGCGCACCAGCGGAAATGCCTTGCTCCACTCATACTTGGGGATGCCGAAGGGACAGGCGATCATGCAGAAACGGCAGCCGATACATTTGTCTGCATCGTAGATCACCGGCCCTTCTTTGGTCTTCTTGAAGGCCCCCACCGGGCAGACCGAGGCACAGGCCGGGTCATTGCAGTGCATGCACATCTCTTTATAGAAGGCGAACTCGTTCTGGCCATCCTTCTGATAGTCACGGAATTTGATCCGCGTAAAGGTGTACTCCGACATGGCCGGCGGGTTCTGGTAGCCTTCGCCGCTGAAGAAGGTGGTCTTTTCTGCCTTCAGCTGATTCCACTGTTTGCAGGCCACCTGGCAGCCACGGCAGCCGGTGCATTTGGTGGTATCGATCAAAAACGCCTTGTTCTTGCTGTAGTCGATGGATTGTGTGCTCATCCCTTCCGTCCCCCCTTCTCAATGGCGCACAAAAACGCCTTGAACTCAGGGATGTTGGTGTTGGCGCATCCCACAGCCGTGGTCAGCAGGTTGCTGCTGTCCCCCTTGGCCAGACCGGCATAGCCGAAATGCCAGGGCATGCCGATCTGTTCCACCTTCCGTCCGCCCACGTTGAACGGCTTCAGGCGGGAGGTGATTAATGCCACCGCCTCAATGGAGCCCCGTTCGGTGGTCACGGTTACCTTGTCGCCCCGCTTGATCCCCTTCTGTTTGGCCAGAGATTCACTCATCTCCACAAACATATCCGGCACCAGTTCCACCAGCCAGGGCAGGCTGCGGGTCATACCGCCGGTCTGCCAGTGCTCGGTCATCCGGTAGGTGGTGCCGATGTAGGGAAACTTCTCCAGGTTGGAGCTGACGTTCTTGGGCAGCTTGACCACCGGGTTGTTCTGAACACTGGAAAGCAGGTTGATGGCCGGACTCTCCACCGGTTCGTAATGTTCCGGGAAGGGGCCATCCTTCAGATCCAGGCCGTACAGACGGCCATGTCCTTCCGGCAGCATGATGAAGGGATACTTACCTTCTTTGGCATCGGCCATCGGCGGCCAGGGGCCGTCCGGTACATCCCCTTTCCACTTCTTCTCAAGGCCGTCCCAGGCAATCACGACCCGCTTCGGGTTAAGTGGGGTGCCATCGGTCTTGACCGAGGCGCGGTTGTAGAGGATGCGGCGGTTAACCGGCCAGCACCAGGACCACTTGGAATACATCCCCAGACCGCCCGGGTCGCTGTCGTCACGGCGGGCCATCTGATTGCCGTCTTTGGTGTAGGAGCCGCAGTACAGCCAGCAGCCCGATACTGTGGAACCATCATCGGCCAGGTATTTGAAGGCCGGGATCTGATCCCCCTTTTTGAACTCCAGGGTCTTGTCCTTTTCCTTAATGGTCACATCTTTGGTAAAGTAGCCGTTGATCTCTTTAGCCACCAGATGCACATCCGGTTCATGGCCGCTGCCGTAATTCCAGGACAGTCTGGTGAGCGGTTCCGGGAAGGCGCCCCCCTTCTGATACAGCGCATTGATCCGCTTGTAGAACTGGTCAATGATCCAGAGGTCGCTCTGAGACGCACCCACCGGTTCCACCGCCTTGTAGCGCCACTGTGCCCAACGGCCCGAGTTGGAGATGGAGCCTTCCTTCTCAATGGACGAGGCGGCCGGCAGCATGAAGACCTCGGTCTGGATCTTGGTCGGGTCAACACCGGGACGCTTCCAGAAGATTGAGGTCTCGGTCTCCCACAGGTCCACTGTTACCAGCCACTTCAGCTTGCCCAACGCATCACGGGCAGTGCCGGAATCCGGCCCGCCAACCGCCGGGTTCATACCCATGCAGACCAGCCCTTCCAGCTCACCCTTGCCCATCTTCTCGATAATCTTTGAATAGGAGTAGTTGCCGGACCGCTTTGGCAGGTAGTCGTAGCAGAAATCATTCTCTTTGGTGGCATTGTCGCCGTACCAGGCCTTGAGCAGGCTGGTTGCGTACTTGGGGGTGTTGCCCCACCAGTTGGCGCTCTTGCTGTCCTTGGTCCTGGGGGTCCATTTTTCGTTGTAGGCAGCCAGGTTAACGTTATCAATCTCTGGTGATTTGAGATAACCGGGCAGTACATGGAACAGCAGACCGTAGTCAGTGGAACCCTGTACGTTGGATTCCCCCCGCAGGGCGTTAACCCCGCCGCCTGCTATGCCGATGTTGCCCAACAACAGCTGCAGCATGGCCACGGCACGCACGTTCTGGGTGCCGTGGGTGGATTGGGTAATACCCATGGCGTACAGGATGGTGCCGGCCTTGTCAGCCCGGCCGGTGCCGCAGAAGGCATCGGCCACTGCCAGATAGTCACCCTTCTTGGTACCGGTAATCGAGCAGACCATATCCAGATCATATCGGGCATAGTGCTTCTTCAGCAGCTGATAGACACAGCGCGGGTCTTGCAGTGTCTTATCCCGCCTTGGATTGCCGGAGCCGTCCAGGGCATAGGCCCAGGCCTTGCTGTCGTAGCTCTTTTCCTGAGTATCAAAGGAACAGAACAGGCCATCTTCAAAATTGAACTGTTCATTCACGATGAATGAGGCGTTGGTGTAGTCCCGTACATAGTCAAGTTGCACCAGGTTGTTCTTGAGCGCATAGTTGATCAGTCCCCCCAGAAAGGCGATATCGGTGCCGGGACGAATCTGGGCGTAGATATCTGCCTTGGAGGCGGAACGGGTATAGCGGGGATCAACCACCACCAGCTTGGCGCCGTTGTCCACCGCCTTCTCGATCCACTTGAAGGAAATCGGATGGTTCTCGGCCGGGTTGCAGCCGATAATAAAGATGCAATCACTGTTCTGCAGGTCATTCCAATGGTTGGTCATGGCACCACGACCGAAAGAAGCCGCCAGACCGGCGACTGTAGCGGAGTGTCAAAGTCGGGCCTGGTGTTCCAGTTGCCCGACCCCCATGGCCCGCGCAAACTTGGACCAGAGGTAGCACTCCTCATTGTCCAGTCCGGCGCCGCCAAAGAAGGCCATCCCTTCGGTGCGGTTCACCACGTACTCTTTGTTGTCCTTCTTGTTCAGCTCTGTATGTTTAAAGGTCTTATCGCGGGTATCCTTCATCAGGTGACTGATCCGGTCCAGGGCCCAGTCCCAGCTCTTTTCCTCAAACTTGCTGGAGCCAGGAGCGCGGTACATCACCTTCTGCAGCCGCTGATCATTTACCGCCACCTGAAACAGCGAACTGCCTTTGGAACAGAGTGATCCCTGGTTGATCGGGTGCTTGGGATCACCTTCGATGTTGATCACCTTGCCGTTTTTGGTGCTGACCACCAGACCGCACCCCACTGCGCAGAAAGGACAGATGGTGGTGGCGGTCGCAGCCCCCTTGGTACGCAGGCCGGCCGCATCAACGCTGGCCTCCCCCTTGCCCGCCAGGGCCGTACAGGCTGCGGCCAGCACCCCTCCCTGCAAAAACTGACGCCTAGAAATTCCCATCTACTCTCCCTCCGCAAC
>DAIQQT010000128.1:4416-7090 GCA_036786685.1 Trichlorobacter sp. | reverse complement strand
GCAAGAGATCGTGAAGGCCCAGCTTGGTATGAAGTGGTTCATCTGGAATAGTCCGATGACCTTTGCGGCAGGAATGATCTTCTACGTTGCCACACTTGCAGAAGTAAACCGTACCCCCTTTGACCTTCCTGAGGCAGAGACAGAACTGGTTTCCGGTTTCTGTACGGAATATTCCTCCATGAAGTACGCTATGTTCTTTATGGCTGAATATGCCAACATGGTAACGGTCAGCGCTCTGATGGTGACCATGTTCCTTGGTGGTTGGGATGGCCCGCTGGTTTCCACCTTCCCGCTGCTGTCACCGGTCTATTTTGTTGCCAAGGTATATTTCCTGATGTTTATGGCCATGTGGATCCGTGCAACGCTGCCACGCTACCGTTATGACCAGCTGATGCATCTGGGCTGGAAGGTTATGTTGCCGGCAACGTTGGCCCTGATTGCAATTACCGCCATTGCCGGTTACTTCGGATTCTACACCTTTAGCGGACTGCTTGGCTAAGCTGTCAGTAATCTGAAAAGTAATCTCCTTATACTAACGTACGTGAATTACAGGAATAGATAGAGGAACGACGTCATGCCGAATCCGATTACGCCGATCATGCAAGGAATGAAGATTACGCTGGGGCACCTGTTTAAAAAGCCGGTTACCCTGATGTATCCAGAAGAACGTCCCAAAGTTGCAGAGCGCTACCGTGGCCTTCACGCGCTTAAAGTATCCCATAGTAAGGCTAAGTGTGTTGCCTGTTACCTCTGCCCTACCGTCTGTCCGGCTAAATGCATTACGGTCGAGGCCGGTGAAGATGCAAATCATGACAAGTTTGCTGCCAAGTATGAGATTGACATGCTGCGCTGCATCTTCTGCGGATACTGTGTTGAAGCCTGCCCGGTTGACGCGCTCAAGATGACGGGTGAGTTTGAGCTGGCAAACTATCGCCGCGAAGACTTTATTTTCACCAAGGAACGACTTCAAGAAAAGAAATAAAGGAGCGTAGTAAATGGACATCTCATCAGTCTTCTTTGCCCTCGTCACGGTAGTGGCTGTAGTCTCAGCACTGCTGGTAGTGACCTGCAAGAACCCGATCAACAGTGCACTTTCGCTGGTGATGACCTTCTTCTGCCTGGCTGTTTATTATGCCATGCTGAACGCTCCCTTTATGGCAGCTGTCCAGATCATCGTCTATGCCGGTGCCATTATGGTTCTGATCATCTTTACCATCATGCTGCTCAATATCCGGGTTGATGCCAACAAGAAGTCACACCATCAGGTTGCCTTGGGCAGTGTTATGGGTATCATTACCCTGCTGCTGACCGGGCTGTTTCTAACCCGCGGTAAGATTTCTCAGCCGGTTGGTGACGTGACCAACGCTATGATTAATCAGTACGGTCATACCGAGCTGATTGGTAAAGTGATGTTCACTGACTTTCTGCTTCCCTTTGAAGTGACCTCGATCCTGCTGCTGGTTGCCATAGTTGGCGCTGTGATCCTGGCCAAGCGTAAACTCTCCTAGAGGTGCTGATACTATGGATACTCTGAGCAACTATTTAATTGTCAGTGCCGTACTTTTTTCCATCGGCACCATTGGGGTGCTTACCCGCAAAAATGCCATTGTTGTCTTTATGTGCATTGAACTGATGCTGAACGCTGTCAACCTGACCTTCGTTGCGTTTTCACGCCATTTGGGCAATCTTGACGGACAGATCTTTGTGTTCTTTATCATGACGGTTGCTGCTGCTGAAGCTGCCGTAGGCCTGGCCCTGTTTATCGCCTTCTTCAACAACCGTGAATCAATCGATGTTGATGATGTTAACCTGCTGAAGTGGTAACCAGTGACCAGTTGCTAGATAAGTCTGAATTTTACTGTAAAGACGAGATAAAGGAGTAGCTCAATGTTCGACAATGTGTGGCTGATACCACTGTTCCCCCTGATCGGATTTCTGATCAATGGTCTGCTGGGGAAGAAGATCAAGAACGAGACGGTAATTGGCGGTATTGGTGCCTTGGCCGTGTTCTCCTCGTTTGTTGTGGCGGTTATGACCTTCATTAAACTGATCGGTCTGCCTGCTGCTGAACGTTCAGTGAACGTTAAAATATTTACCTGGATGACTGCCGGTACCTTTAATGCCGACATAGCCTTCCTGATCGATCCGTTGTCCTGCCTGATGTTGCTGGTGGTGACCGGTATCGGTACCCTGATTCATATCTATTCCATCGGCTATATGCATGGTGAAGAGGGCTTCTACCGCTTCTTCGCATACCTGAACCTGTTCGTGTTCTCCATGCTGCTGCTGATTACCGGTAACAACCTGCTGCTTATGTTTGTTGGCTGGGAAGGTGTCGGCCTCTGCTCCTACCTGCTGATCGGCTACTACTTTCACAAGAAGTCCGCAGGCGATGCCGGCAAGAAGGCCTTTGTTATGAACCGGGTCGGTGACTTCGGCTTCCTGCTGGGTACTTTTACCCTGTTCTGGTGGCTTGGCCAGACTCACGGTATCTGGACGATTCAGTTTACTGAGCTGGCTCAGAACGCCAACCTGTTTCCTACTGGTGGTGTGGTAACGGTTATCACACTCTGCTTCTTCCTAGGAGCAACCGGTAAGTCGGCCCAGATTCCGCTGTACACCTGGTTGCCTGATGCTATGGAAGGTCCTACACCGGTATCCGCTTTGATTCATG
>DAIQQT010000128.1:0-4406 GCA_036786685.1 Trichlorobacter sp. | reverse complement strand
AGTAGCTGTGGTTGGTGCTTGTACCGCTTTCTTTGCTGCTACTATCGGTACTGCCCAGAACGATATCAAACGTGTTCTTGCGTATTCAACCGTATCCCAGCTCGGTTACATGTTTTTGGCAATGGGTGTTGGTGCCTTTACTGCAGGTGTGTTCCACCTGATGACCCATGCTTTCTTCAAGGCTTGTCTGTTCCTTGGTTCTGGAGCGGTGATTCATTCCATGCACGGCGCTTTGCACCATATCCATTCACATGATGATGCGCAGGATATGCGCAACATGGGTGGATTGGCTAAGTATATGCCAATGACCTATGGTACTTTTCTGGTCGCTACGATTGCCATTGCAGGTATCCCTGGTTTCTCCGGTTTCTTCTCCAAGGACGAGATTCTCTGGCAAGCCTTTGCAAACCCATTGCACGGAAGCCTGAACATGCTTCTCTGGGGCCTTGGTGCTTGTGCTGCCCTGATGACTGCCTTTTATATGTTCCGTCTGGTGTTCATGACCTTCCACGGTACCTGCCGTATCAAGGCTGGCGCAGAAAAGCATCTGCATGAGTCTCCAATGGTGATTGTATTCCCACTGATTGTACTGGCGATCCTTTCAGTGGTTGGCGGTTATATCGGTCTGCCTAAGCTGATCGGTGATGTTTTTGGTGGCATTCCTAACTATCTTGAGCATTATCTTGAGCCAGTTTTCGCCAATGCCAACGCCTATATCCAAGCTCATTCCCATCATGGTCATCACAGCCATGCACTCGAGTGGGGATTGATGGGAACTTCAGTTGTCATTGCGGTGGTTGGTATCTGCACCGCCTATGTGCTGTATATTGCCAGCCCTGAGATTCCCAAGAAATTTACTGCAGCATTTCCGGGACTGCACCGTGCGGTTTTCAACAAGTGGTATATTGACGAACTGTATGACTTTATATTTGTTAACCCTTGTAAGGCCCTTGGTCGTTTCCTCTGGAAAGGTTTTGATGTCCTGGTTGTTGACGGTATCGTTAACGGTGTTGCCCATGTGGTTATGGCGTTTGGTGGTGTTATCCGCTACATCCAAACCGGTCAGATCTACAATTATGCCTGGTCAATGACCTTTGGTGTGGTTGTAATCATCGGCTACTACCTGTTCAAGTAATTAAACCTTCTGTAATTTGTACTAAAGGAGCAGATTCGATGAGTAACATTCTGAGCGTGATGACCTTCCTGCCCATCGTGGGGGTACTTCTGCTGCTCTTCATCCCGAAGGGGAGTAATGGAGCGCTGCGCAGTGTCGCCTTAGTGACCACCGTGGTTACCTTTATAGCCAGCCTCCCCATTCTCACTGGCTATCAGACCAATGCAGAGTATCAATTTGTGGAGAATGTACCCTGGATTGCAGCTGGCCCCTTTGCCATGCGTTACAATATAGGCATTGACGGCATCAGTCTCTGGCTGGTCATTCTGACAACATTTATTATGCCGATTGCAGTACTTTCGACCTGGACTGCTGTTGAGGACAAGGTTAAGGAGTACATGATCTGTCTGCTGATTCTAGAGACTGCAATGCTCGGTGCCTTTATTTCACTTGATCTGTTCCTGTTCTACATCTTCTGGGAACTGATGCTGATCCCGATGTACTTCATGATCGGTATCTGGGGTGGAAAGAACCGTCTCTATGCAACGGTAAAGTTCTTCATTTATACCCTTGTCGGTTCGTTGCTGATGCTGGTAGCTCTGATTTACCTTTACTTTCTTGGTACAAAGACCGGTATCACTGATTTCAGCCTGGTTCACTTTTTTGATCTTAAGATTGATCCCGCAACCCAAACTTGGCTGTTTGCAGCTTTTGCACTGGCATTTGCTGTCAAGGTTCCTATGTTCCCGGTACATACCTGGTTGCCGGACGCACATACCGAGGCACCAACTGCAGGCTCTGTCATCTTGGCTGCCATCATGCTGAAGATGGGTACCTATGGTTTTATCCGCTTCGCCATGCCGCTCTTTCCAGAAGCAACCCATCAGTTTACGCCGCTGATTGCGACACTGGCTGTTATTGGCATTATCTATGCTGCACTGGTGGCAATGGTACAAGAAGATGTGAAGAAGCTGGTCGCCTACTCTTCTGTTGCTCACCTTGGCTTTGTTATGCTTGGCCTGTTTGCCCTCAACGAGCAGGGTGTCACCGGTGCTCTGCTACAGAACCTGAACCATGGTATTTCAACCGGCGCACTGTTCCTTATCGTTGGCTTTATCTATGAGCGCCGTCATACCCGTCTGATCACTGACTTTGGTGGTCTCTCAAAGCAAATGCCTGTTTTTGCGGTAATTTTCATGATCGTTACCCTGTCCTCTGTCGCACTGCCGGGTACCAACGGATTCGTAGGTGAATTCCTAATTCTAGTTGGTGGTTTTGAAAGCAGCTTGCGTTGGTGGACGATTGTAGCTTCTAGTGGTGTTATCTTTGCTGCTGTCTACATGCTCTGGATGTTTCAACGGGTTATGTTTGGTGAGCTGGACAATCCCAAGAACCAGGCGCTGTTGGATCTGAATGCACGTGAAATTGCAATCATGATTCCACTTCTTGTAATGATCTTTGTACTTGGTGTATACCCCAATCCCTTTATTGAAAAAATGACTCCATCAATCAAAAAGGTGATTGCACATACCCGCATTGAGCCGGTTACTACTGCCAAGGTAGCAGTACCTGTGGTTGCGCCTGCTGTTGAAACTGCACCAGCAGATCATGCTACGCCGGTGCAACCTGTGACTGAACCCGCCGCTGAAAAGCCGGCTGCCCACTAGTTGAACGAGTTAATGCCCTGGAGGATTGTTAAATGGATATCAATGTAGCTCAACTCTTTCAGACGATTAACCTGAACGTCATCATGCCTGAGATAATTCTCTCTGTGCTTGGTATGGCTCTTCTGCTGGTTAACGTCTTCGTTCCCTCCAAGTCTAAAGGCTACCTCGCCTGGCTGAGCTTGATCGGTATTATTGGTGCTGGCTTTGTAGCAGTAACAGGCTGGGGTACAACAGTATCAAGCTTTAATGATTCCGTTGTGCAGGATAGTTTCTCAATCTTCTTTAAGATGATCTTCTTGCTGGCTGCAGGTCTTGCGGTTCTCATCAGTGATCAGTACATGTCTCGTGAGGACTGCAACCACGGTGAACTCTATCCAATTATTCTGTTTACTACTGTCGGTATGATGCTGATGGCTGCGGCAACAGACCTGATGACGATTTTCCTTGGTCTGGAACTGATGTCAATTTCACTGTATGTACTGGCTGGCTTCAATCGTAATAGCATTAAATCAAATGAAGCAGGTATGAAGTACTTCCTGCTGGGTGCCTTTTCAACCGGCTTCCTGCTCTACGGTATGGCGCTTATTTACGGGGTGACCGGCACTACTCGGATAGCCAAGATTGCTGCACTGGTAACTCAGGTTGGTGGAGCTGGTAATACTATGCTGCTGATCGGCATGTTCCTGATGCTTACCGGATTTTTGTTCAAGATCGCTGCTGCACCGTTCCACATGTGGACACCAGACGTCTATGAGGGTGCGCCGACTCCGATGACCGCATTCATGTCTGCTGGTCCAAAAGCAGCCGGTTTTGCAACTATGCTGCGTCTTTTGTTGGTCGTTTTCCCTGCAATGAAGGCAGAGTGGTCTGATCTGCTCTGGATTCTTGCGGTGCTGACCATGACCGTTGGAAACTTTACTGCACTCCGTCAGGACAACATCAAGCGGATGCTTGCGTACTCGTCAATTGCGCATGCCGGTTACTGTCTGGTTGGTTTTGCTTCGGGGACTGCAACAGGTACTTCAGGCATCCTCTTCTACATGCTCTCCTACACCTTTATGAATATTGGTGCCTTTGCTGTTATCATACTGATTGGCAAAAAAGGTGAGCCCAACGGCACAGTGATGGATTACGCCGGTCTTGGACATAAACGCCCTTTACTTGCACTTGCCATGACGGTCTTTATGTTCTCGCTGGCAGGCATGCCGCCTACAGCTGGTTTTATCGGTAAATTCTACCTGTTCTCGGGCGCTGTTGAGGCTGGTTATATCTGGCTGGCAATTATAGGTGTACTGAATAGTGCTGCTTCCGTGTATTACTACCTTCGTGTAATTGTGTTCATGTACTTTAAGCAAGGCGAAGAGGAGTTTGATTGGTTCTCAGTCTCCGCTCCTGTTGCAGTTGCTCTAGTTGTATCTGCTGCCGGTTCTTTGATCCCTGGTGTTATACCTTCACTGTTGCTTCAGTTTGCACAGCAGGCCGTTAAACTTATTTAGTACTAGTTAGGATATAGCTTGTAACGAAGAAGGCGCCACCGGTAACGGTAGCGCCTTCTTTATGTTTGGCGGAAGCACACAGGAATCGAACCTGCCAAAGGAGTTTCTCACCCCTCTCAACGGTTTTGA
>DAIQQT010000127.1:0-7174 GCA_036786685.1 Trichlorobacter sp. | reverse complement strand
CACATCCCACAAGAACGCAGAATAGATGACCATGAAAATGAGGTGTCGGCGTATTTGTTTGGTGCTGTAGCGTACCAACGTTTTATGCCGACCTCTCACTATCTTGGTGTTATGCGCGGGTGGGATCCAGATCTGCTCGGGATCAGTTATGCTCAGACCGGCGGTCAGACATTCAGGAATCTCATGAGAGGTTTCTGTGGGGCCATAGTGCCCGGTAATCTTTCACGTCCAATAGACGGTGAATCAGTCGCCTCAACCTGGAGTCATGGAAAGCGCAATCCCGGCCCCCCCGCTCATTCATTTGTGATGCAGGATTACGATGTGATCAGGAGTGCAGCAGAAAAAATGGGGTCTTATCTGCGAGATGCAAATGAAAAGTAATCACATAGTTTTTACTACTATTTATAAAGCTGAAGTTTTGTTAGAACTCACGGCAAACTTGGAGAGGAACGGTAGACTTGATGATACTGTCTGCTGGGTGGTCGGCGACCTAGGCACACCTGAAGAGTGCAAGACAAGTTGTCTGACGGCTGAGCGTCATGGTCTTGAAACAAAATTTCTCAGCATTGAATATCAGGATACTTGGGGAAAGAAATTTCCTGAATTTTATAATCTCATACCCTACAAAAATGAAACTAGACGGAATATCGGTTTTTTGCACGCTTTGGAGGCTGGCTGTAAAACATTAATTTCGATTGATGATGACAATTTTCCGTCATCAGACGATTTTATAGGGTTTCATGCCATAACCGGTACAACCTGGCAGGAAGAGATACTGCGTGATGCGTCTGGTTATTTCAATGTCTGTGAATTGCTTGATATTTTTCCAAAGCGGCCGATTTTCCCGAGGGGTTTCCCATTTAACAAAAGAGGTCGCGAAAATTCTGCTTTGCCGATTAAGCCTCACAAACGTATCGTTATTGGAGCTAATTCCGGCTTATGGCTTAATGAGCCGGATATCGATGCGACAACATGGTTGAATGGCCCGGTGAAGTCGAATAATTATCTAGGCCCTCCTCACATCGTTCTCGATCAGGAAACCTGGAGTCCCATAAATACCCAAAACACAAGCCTGATGCGCGAGCTGATACCCGCATATCTATGTATTCCAATGGGCCACGCTGTCCCGGGAGGGAATATTGAGCGGTACGGTGATATTTGGAGTGGATATTTTATGCAGGCCATTATGAACGGTACTCCTTATCATATATGCTTTGGGCGGCCGATTGTTGAACATCGACGGAATCCCCACAATTATCTTAATGATTTGCGGCATGAATACTGGGGTATGATGCTTACAGACTGGCTGCTGGAGGAATTACGTCAACATTTCGAGCCTGTTGGGAGTGATATCATAGATAGAGTTATTCATCTGGCTGCTTTCATAGAGATGCTATCTGCAGATAGGATGCCGGCCTGGAGTCCTCCAGAAGTATGTGCCTTTATGAGAAACACGTCTCAAACTCTTTACCAGTGGGCACTTGTGTGCCGGAGTATAACAGGCTGACCGGTATTTGCCATAATGTGGAAAGGGTTGTCATGGATACGAATATGTCGCGTATTAATTTAGAATCCTTCAGAGGTGTATACAAAGGCAGAAGGGCTTTCATCATCGGTAACGGACCAAGCCTGAAGCTGCTTGATCTGACAAAATTAAAGAATGAAATTACATTTGGTGTTAACAGCATCTTTTATTTGTTTGATGAGATGGGATTCAAGCCGTCATTCTATGTTGTGGAAGATAAACTCGTTGCTGAAGACCGAGCGGAAGAAATCAATAGACTGGCCGGGATGATCAAAATATTCGGGTCCTATCTTAAGTATTGTCTTGAAGACCGTCCCGATATTATTTGGGCGAATGTTCAGTTCGACTATGGCAATTATCCTGGTTTCCCACATTTCTCTCGTGACGCGGGAAAGGAATTATGGGTGGGGGGTACCGTTACCTATCTTTGTATGCAATTTGCCTATTATATGGGGTTTGACCGAGTGTATCTTGTTGGCTTTGATCACAACTATAAGATACCGGCCGATGCGAAAGTCGACGGGACTGTCATTACATCTCTATCTGATGATCCGAACCATTTTCATCCAGCCTATTTCGGCAAGGGCAAACGCTGGCATGACCCACGCCTTGACCGCATGGAATTGGCCTATCGTAGAGCCCGGGAAGTGTTTGAAGCATCGGGTAGACAGATATTGAATGCAACTGCAGGCGGTAAATTGGAGATCTTTGAGCGGATCAGATACGAGGAAATTTTTACGAATAATCCTGTAGATAACATAACATATACTTGCAACTGCACATCTGTGCCGAAGATATCTGCCATAGTATGCACCTACCGCAACCCTGCACTTCTGCAAAAGACCTTGGAGAGCCTCGTTAGTCAGACGCTTCCTCCTCAATGTTATGAAATTATTGTCGTCGATAACAACTCGTGTGACGGCACTGAGGCGGTTGTCAGGCGTTATCCTGTATGCCGGTATGTTCTTGAAACTGAGCAGGGACTATCGCATGCCAGAAATACTGGAATTCGTCAGGCCAGAGGTGAGATCGTTGCATTCATTGATGATGATGCAGAGGCCGATAGTATGTGGCTGGAGGCTCTGTTAAAGACCTATGAAGGACGGAATGATGTTTGGGCGGTTGGTGGAAAAGCATTGCCGATCTGGGATGCGGATAAGCCAGAGTGGCTGACCGAAGAGTACTATCGATCACTCAGCCTGATTGACTGGGGAGAGACGGTGCGTCCTTTACGATGGCCTGAAAGGATTATAGGGGTAAATTGCTCATTCAGAAAGGAGGCTTTCAGTAAAATTGGCGGGTTCGATGACCGCCTGGGGCGTATGGGTAGCCTCATGCTTGGGAATGAAGATACCGAGATCCAGCAACGTATACACGAATTGGGGTATCAGGTGATGTATTCACCGCACGCCGTTGTGTACCATCATGTATCTGCTGTACGTATGACAAAAGAGTATTTTGAGCGCCGTTCGCAGGGTACACGGGTCTCTCAGGCGATACTCGGATTGCGTGCACAGGGCAAGCATGACGACGTAGATACATTGTTGACAGCTTACAAAAACGAAAGGTATATAGCCGACCTTTTGGAAATATCAGCTGCGAGACTCTCCGGATTCAAAAATATCCATAGAGGCGAACGCTGCGTCATTATCGGCAACGGGCCCAGCCTTAACAAAATGGACCTTTCTTTTCTCGAATACGAAATTACCTTTGGTATGAACCGTATCTACCTTCTATCTGAAAAGTGGAACTTTCAGCCGACCTATTATGCATCGGTTAACCCGCTGGTCCTCGAACAGAGCGCAGAAGAAATTCTTAAGATTGCCTCACCGAAATTTTTGAGCAATAAGGGGATTCCCTTTTTCCCCTGTCCTCCTGAAGATATTATGTTTATTAAGAGTCTACCAGCGTGGCATTTTTCACCTGACCCCCGAGGGGGGCTGTGTGAAGGATGGACGGTCACATTTTTTGCCATGCAGTTGGCTTACTTTATGGGTTTCAGTGAAGTTGTCCTCATCGGTGTCGATCATCATTTTGTAACCCAGGGAGATCCGAACAAGGAAGTGATATCCGGGGGCGCTGACCCTAATCATTTCCATCCTGATTATTTTGGCAAGGGTGTTCGGTGGCACCTGCCTGATCTTGAACGGTCAGAGGGCTCTTATAAGATGGCAAAAGCGGCATTTGAAGCAGACGGACGCCGTATTATTGATGCAACTGTTGACGGAAAGCTGACAATTTTCCCCAAAGCGGATTACCGCGAGCTGTTTTTTAAACCAAAAGAAACATTGTTAAACAAACTTAAGATGTTAACGGACGAATTCGTTGCTCATCCCTCACTTGCTACCGGTTTTAAATTGATCAGCAGATTGCGTATGGCCAACTTGCATGGCGAGGCTGATCAGGTAGTACGACTCATGCAGACCATGCTGAAGTAGATTGGGGTGGTTACTTGTGTATGTAAAGATATACCGGAAGGGATAGCGTGTGAAAACAGCCGATAACATCGGACCTTTGGTTACAGCCATTGTCTCAACCTATAATTCTGCTGAATTTATCAGGGGCTGTATCGAAGATCTCGAGCTTCAGACCATCGCTGAACAGCTTGAGATTATTGTGATCGATAGTGCTTCGCTGCAAGATGAGGGGTGGATTGTCCGAGAACTGCAACAGCTGCACGGTAACATTCGTTACCTGCGGACAGAACAGCGCGAGACGGTCTATGCGGCCTGGAACAGGGCGATTGGTATGGCCCATGGACGGTATATTACCAATGCCAATACCGATGACCGCCATCGCAGGGATGCCTTTGAACTGATGGTGCGGGTACTTGAAAACGATCCTGCCGTCGATTTGGTCTATGCCGATGTGATTATCACACAGACTCCGCATGAGACCTATGAGCAGCATACTGCAACGGGGCGCTACAGCTGGTTTGACTGGGATCGTAATACGTTGTTGGACAATGGTTGTTTTATCGGACCGCAACCGATGTGGAGGCGTTCAGTTCATGAGCTGTACGGCAGTTTTGACGACAGCTATGTCACTTCCGGAGACTATGAATTCTGGCTCAGGATTTCGCAGACCGCTGATTTCAGGCATATCAATCAACCTCTCGGACTGTATCTGGCCCATCCCGGCAGTATTGAACATCGTAACGAAGACAAAAAGCAGCGGGAAAACCGGCGATTGCTTGATCGCTACCTCCAGGCCGTCAAGGAACGCAGGTTGGTTGGTTTTCAGCCGTTTCAGAGGACAGGAAACCTGCAAGTAACCGCGGCAGCTGAGCAAGTCAGGACAGATATTGTACCGGTGATTCGCCTGATTGACGGCCTGCTTCAGAAAGGGCGTTCACTGCCAGTCGAGTTGAGCCGCCAGTATGCAGCATGCCGATCAGCAATCATGGATGGAGGCGATATCTCGGCGCAAGCCCTTGCTGATTATCAGCAGGCTGTCGAACAGGCCTTGCTGGCGAGCAGGGAATGGTTCGTGCGTCGCGCCGCCGTATATGCTGATATGGATCGCGATGAATCCGCACTGCGGCACAAGGTACGTGCCGAGGCGATCCGACAGGCCGAACTGCTGTCACAGCGTGGAGATCTGGACGCAGCCGTGGATATTTTGATCTCGAAGGGTATCCGTAGTGCTGCCAATGACCCTGCGGTGTATGGCGTCCTTGCCGACCTTCTGCTGTCTTACAACCGTTTTCAAGATGTATTGGCCCTGTTGTCTGAGATGCCGCCTGCGACGGATCCGGCATTGATTCTGGAGCTTCAGGGTGTTTGCCATGCCGCCTTGGGTGACGAAGCTGCGGCTGATGCTGCTGCCCGGCAGGCGATCCCCTTGGGAGGTAACAGGAGCCGTTCGTTGGTGGTACTGGGAACTCTGGCGGTCCGGAATAGTATGCAGCTTTACGCAGAGAGCTATTTTTCTCAGGCATTGGAACAAGATCCTGCCTGTGCAAGTGCCTGGCTCGCTTCAGGTGTGTTGTTGTGGGGAAAGGGCGATCGAAACAGGGCATGGAAAGCGATACGTCGGGCGGTTGAGGTTAATCCGCTGGCTGAACAGGCAATGGCTGTTTTTCTGGAAATAGCAGTCCGGACCGAGCGTCTGCCAGATGCATTGCAGATTGTGTTGGAGGCGGTGATCCTCTATCCAGACAGTCGTAACCTGGCCGTAGTCAGGGCGAAGTTGCTCAGTCAGTGCGGCTATGATGACAAGGCCTTGCAGGCGTGTGAAAGTTTTCTGGTCCGTTTCGGTGTCAATGATGTGGTGTTGGCGTTGGCCCTTGACCTGCGACACAAGATCGGTGTGTATGATCAGCTGAAGCAGGCGGGAAGCGAATCGGTTTCGCTCTGTATGATTGTTAAGAACGAGGAGAACTGCCTGGCCCGCTGCCTGGCCAGTGCCAGACCGGTGGCGCATGAGTTAATTGTGGTAGATACTGGCTCAACGGACCGCACGGTTGATATTGCCCGTGTCTTTGGGGCGAAGGTAGGTTATTTCCCTTGGACCGGGAATTTCGCGGAAGCACGGAATCGAAGTCTTCAACAGGCACAAGGCTCTTGGATTCTGGTGCTGGATGCCGATGAAGTTATTGCGCCACGGGATTATGATGTGATTCGAGGTTTGGTGCTAGACGCTGCTGCTACCAAGACCGCCTGGCGCGTCCTGACGCGCAACTACACAATCAGGCACCCAAACGGGTGGTGTGCCAATGACGGCAGTTACCCTGTTGAGGAACGGGGTGGCGGTTGGTTTCCCAGTAGTAAAGTCCGCTTGTTCAGAAACAGCCGGAGCGTACGCTTTAGCGGCGTTGTGCATGAAATGGTTGAAGATGCAGCCGAGAAAGATGGCTATCAAATCGGAGATGCGCCGTTCATAGTGCATCATTACGGACGGTTGCATGACGATGGCGAAGCTGACTTTGAAAAGAAAACAAAATACTATGAACTTGGCATGCAAAAATTGGAGGGGACCCCTGATGATCTGACAGCTCTCCGGGAGCTGGCTATCCAGGCTGCTGAGCTGAAGCGGTATGAAGAGGCAATTGAGCTTTGGGATCGTTTTCTGGCCTTGCAACCTGATGCAGTTATCGCTCTTTTCAACAAGGGCTACGCCCTGATGATGCAGGAGCACTATCGGGAGGCGCTGGAGGTTTCGCGGCGTGTGCTTGATTTGGAGCCAGCGCATAAAGAAGCTGCCTTCAATTACGGCAGCTGTGAGTTGTATGTTGGCGACCCGCAACGTGCCACAGCACGTCTGGAAGATGTGCTGAAATCTTATCCGGAACACCCACCACTGCTGGCTTTGCTGTTTGTATTGGATCTGGCAACAAGCAGGTCGGAGCAGGCCAAGAACAGGTTCAGGCTGCTGAAAGAGAAAAATTATCTGGTCAGCGACTATCTTGCAGCCCGCCTGGCAGTGCTGGATCTGCTGGGCCGTACAGAACTGGCTAAGAGTATCAGATCTACCGCCAACAGCATGGGACTGTAGATGTAACTCACAATGGAACAGGTAAAAAGGTAGTTACAAATTTTTCACGACAGGCAAAAAATATCTAAAGCTGCAGCATTAGGCTGTCGATAATTGAAACAAGGCCAGAAGGCCACACTACACTCACCCTAGAAAGGGGATACGACCATGGCA
>DAIQQT010000126.1:0-7220 GCA_036786685.1 Trichlorobacter sp. | reverse complement strand
ATGGCAATGGCCTGCTGGATCATGTCGATGCATTGTCTCTGCTACGCCAGGGAGCCGTACAGGAACTGCAACGCAGTCAGATCAACTACGGCTATCGCCGATTAGATCTGCAGCCAGGTGACATCATCCTGGCAGCGACCCTGCAGCTGGAACCAACTGATCCTGCAGCCACTGAAGAAGAAATTCGCAAAGACCTTGAGCTGCGGCGCACCAAACATAATGTGGGCTACCCCAGTGCCGGATCTTTTTTCAAGAACCCGCCGGATCAGGCAGCCTGGAGATTGATTGATGCAGCAGGGATGCGGGGACAGACCGTTGGCGGGGCTCAGATGGCAGAGCTGCACAGCAACTTTCTGATTAACCGCGGTAGCGCAACTGCCACAGATTGCCTAAGCCTGGCTCAGGTGGTGAAAGAGGCCGTGCTGGCAACCTCAGGCATACAGCTGGAAGAAGAAGTGCGGATTGTGGGGGAGGAGCCATGAAAGGTAAAAAAATCGGTGTACTGATGGGCGGACTCTCGGCAGAACGGGACGTATCCCTAAAAAGTGGTCTGGCTGTCCATCAGTCGCTGCTGGCATTGGGCTATGACAGTACCGCCATTGATGTTCGCAACGAAGTGGCAACCATGCTGCGGGATGAAAAGATAGAGGTGGCCTTTATTGCGCTCCATGGCCGCTACGGCGAAGATGGCTGCATTCAGGGTTTGTTGGAGCTGATGCAGATCCCCTACACCGGCTCCGGTGTGCTGGCCAGTGCCCTGGCCATGCACAAGTTGTACAGCAAACAGGTCTTTGCTGCCGCAGGACTGACCATCACTCCTTATGTAGCCCTGCGTCGTGGTGACACCTGCAGTGCAGAAAGCCTTCCCTTTGGCCTGCCTGCCGTGGTCAAGCCGGTACAGGAGGGGTCCTCGGTAGGAGTCTCAATCGTTAAAAAAGCCGAAGAGCTGCAGGCTGCACTTGATGAGGCCTTTCACTACGATGAAACGGTCCTGGTTGAGCAGTACATCAAGGGCAAGGAGGTGCAGGTCGGGATTCTGGACAACCAACCGATCGGCGCTATCGAGATTGTACCCAAAAACGAGTTCTACGACTTTGAAGCAAAATACAGCGACGGCATGGCCGAACATTTCTTCCCTGCAAGGCTGGATGCAGCCCTGTATGAAAAAGTACAGCAGCAGGGGCTGAAGGCGCACCAGGCACTGGGCTGTGATGGCTACTGCCGGGTTGACTTCCTGGTAACCGAAGCAGGCGACTGCTACCTGCTGGAAGTCAACACCCTGCCAGGTATGACCGCGCTGTCACTGCTACCTGAAATCGCCCAAAAAGGCGCAGGTCTCTCCTTTGCAGAACTGGTTGAACGGATCTTGCGCTCAGCACGCACAAAAGTGAATCAAGCTGCATGATGACTGACCTGCGACATATCGGCAGCCCACCCAAGAACAAGCGGGTGGCGTCGAACAAGCTCAAGGTCAAGAAAGAACCGGTTGACCTGCGTAAATATCTGCTGCCTTTGATCAGAATCGGTAGCCGCGCAGGATTGGTGCTGCTCGTGGGAGGACTGATAGCTGCCTCAATCCACGCTTTGATGCAGGCAACGCCGTTTCCGGTGCAGAAGATCGAAGTGCGCGGCACCAAACGGCTGAGCCACGAAGAGATTGTTGCCCTGACCGGTGTAACAACCGGCCAGAACCTGCTGGCGCTTCGTTTAAAGAATATCGGCCAACAGGTTTCCTCCAATCCCTGGGTTGCTTCAGTTCGGGTACAACGATTCTTTCCTGGTACCATCGCCGTAAGTATCAGCGAGCGGCAACCGGTGGCAGTAATCAATATGGGGCTTCTCTATTATCTGGATGACAAGGGGGAACCATTCAAGCCGTTAAGCTTCGGGGATAGCCTTGATTTTCCCGTGGTAACCGGTATTGCTGAAGATGACCTGAACAATGATCCTGTAACCACCAAAGAGGCCTTGAAAGCCGCATCAAACCTGATCTGGGCACTAAAACAACATGGTTCATTTATCCTTGCAGATGTGTCTGAGATTCATTACGATAGGGGCCACGGTTTTACCCTGTATACCACCGCCGGTGCCCTGCCTGTAAAGATTGGAGCCGATGATTTTGATAAGAAATTACAACGTTTTGCACGCATCTACCAGAATCTGATGACACAGCAACCGGGGCTGCAGTATATTGACTTGGACTACAATGACCGGATTGTGGTCAAAAAGGGCTGAACAGACTGTTTAGCTCTTATAGGGGAGGAATACTATGTCCGCCAGAAGAGACAACCTGATTGTTGGACTTGATATCGGCACAACCAAGATCTGTGCAATCGTCGGCAACTATACTGAGGATGGCATTGAAATTGTTGGCATCGGAACCAGCCCGTCCAGCGGTCTGCGCAAAGGTGTGGTGATTAACATTGAAAGCACCGTATCCTCCATAAAAAAGGCTATCGAAGAGGCCGAGTTAATGGCGGGTTGCGAGATCAAGTCGGTCTATGCCGGCATTGCCGGTGGACATATCAAGGGGATCAACTCCCAGGGGGTGATCGCCATCAAGAACCGCGAGGTTTCACAGGAAGATGTCAAGCGGGTGATTGATGCTGCCAAAGCGATTGCCATTCCGATGGACAGGGAAGTGATCCATATCCTGCCCCAGGAATTTATCATTGACGAGCAGGATGGTATCCGTGAACCGCTTGGGATGAGTGGCGTCCGGCTGGAGGCCAAGGTGCATATCGTCACCGGTGCGGTTGCCAGCGCGCAGAACATTGTTAAATCGTGCAATCGTGCCGGACTGGATGTTGCCGACATCGTGCTTGAGCAGCTGGCATCCTCTGAGGCGGTACTGTCAGCAGATGAAAAAGAGCTGGGGGTCTGCCTGGTTGATATCGGCGGTGGTACCACTGATATCGCCATCTTCTGTGATGGCGCCATCAAGTACACCTCGGTCATCTCCCTTGGCGGCAACCAGCTGACCAATGATATTGCCGTAGGTCTGCGTACGCCGTTTGCAGAAGCTGAAAAGATCAAGCGCAACCAGGGCTGCTGTCTGTCGGCTCTGGTGGGCAAGGATGAAAAAATAGAGGTCCCCAGCGTCGGTGGTCGTAAACCACGGGAGCTGTCCAGAAATGTGTTGTGTGAAATTTTAGGTCCCCGCGTTGAAGAGCTGTTTTCACTGGTTAATCGTGAAATTATCAAATCAGGACTGGAAGACTCCATTGCATCCGGGGTTGTAATTACCGGTGGATCAAGTATACTTGAGGGGATGCCTGAGCTGGCTGAGCAAATCTTCAATCTCCCTGTTCGGCGCGGTCTTCCACAAAAGATCGGCGGGCTTACCGATGTAGTAAATTCACCGGTTTATTCAACAGGAGTCGGATTAATCGTGTACGGAAGCCGCAATCAGGGGCCACGTGAATTTCCGGCAACCAAGTCGGAAGACAGCATCTTTAATACCACCACCCGGCGGATGAAGAGCTGGTTCAAGGAATTTTTCTAAACAAGATCTACGAAACAAAGGGATCGCACCAGTTTTGAGGCAGCCCTGACAACTTATATTGACTCTAGACAAGGGGGAGCGGATGTTCGAATTTGATGAGACCATTGAGCAAAGTGCGGTCATCAAGGTCATTGGTGTAGGTGGCGGCGGCGGAAATGCCGTTAACACCATGGTTGCCAGTGGCATGAACAAGGTAGAATTCATTGTTGCCAACACAGATGCTCAAGCCCTTCGCTCCTCAAAGGCGCCCGTTAAAGTACAGCTTGGTGGGCAACTGACAAAAGGACTTGGTGCTGGCGCCAACCCCAATGTGGGTCGTGATGCCGCCCTGGAAGATAAAGACAAACTGGTTGACATGCTGAAGGGCGCCGACATGATCTTCATCGCTGCCGGCATGGGCGGTGGCACCGGTACCGGCGCAGCCCCGGTTATTGCTGAGGCAGCCCGTGAAGCCGGCGCACTCACCGTCGGTATCGTCACCAAGCCGTTTTCCCGTGAAGGCAAGCAGCGGATGGCCAAGGCTGATGAAGGGGTTCGCGCCCTGAAGCAGCATGTTGACTCACTGATCATCATCCCCAATGATCGCCTGATCAGCATTGCCCCCCGCTCACTTGGTATTCTGGATGCCTTTAAACCTGCTGACGATGTGCTGCGTCAGGCCGTGCAGGGCATTTCAGATCTGATTACCACCTCCGGCTTCATCAACGTTGACTTTGCCGACGTGAAAGCGATCATGAGCGAGCGCGGCATGGCCATGATGGGTATCGGTATTGCGGAAGGCGACAACCGCGCCATAGAGGCTGCCGTTAAGGCGATCTCTTCGCCGCTGCTGGAAGATATTGACGTCTCTGGCGCCAAAGGGGTGCTGGTCAACATCACCGGTTCCTCCAGCATGACCATGGATGACTTTGATGCCGTCAACAAGACCGTTCATGAGAAGGTCCATGAAGACGCCAACATCATTATCGGTGTGGTGATTGATGAGACCATGGGCGAGACCATCAAGGTAACTGCCATTGTGACCGGTTTTGGCGACAAATTCGGTGAAACCGAGCGGAACCGCAGCTTCAGCAGCATTGCTGCTGTTGCGAAGCCCAACACCGTTGTGAGCATCGACACACCAACCTTTATCCGCGACCAGCGGCAGAAGGCTGATGGTCCCCGCCCGACCCGCCATGTTGGTTCAGTTTCCTTTGATGATGAGGATGCCTATGACATCCCCACATTTCTGAGAAAGTCAGTTGACTAGAACTCGCATGTACACTGCGATATCAAACGGCCTCCAAATTTTGGAGGCCGTTTTTTTTACTGGTTGCAATCATGGGCATACATCATAGCCAGATGAGCCCGGTTCTCAAGACATCGGGGACACAACTCACCGGCATCCTGCCAGACCTCCTCTGCCAGCCAGATACCAGCCTCATGGAAGGCTGAATCGACCTTTGCATCTTCATCAAACTCGGCACCACAGATACTGCACTGCTTCATACACTTACTCCTATCACCTGCATAGCTGCACGATACTCAGCTTCAAGCCCGTCACGCCCGGCTGAATGAACAACATCCCAGGGCAATCCGGCATCAACAGGAAGCGTGGTAGTCACCGTACTATCTGCGTTGATACTGCAGGCCTTGGCAGCCTTTTTCAGGTTCAGCCCCTCAGCCATCTTACATAGCAACGGCGTCAACTCACGCCCCCCCCTTGAGAGCAACGCCTGCAGCACACAGCCCTGCAATTCTTCCACCTTCAGCCTGACGTTTGCCAGGGGACGGATCTGCTTTTCAAGCCAGGTCACCTTACGCTTTAATTCCTCCAGCGGGCACATGCCTGACCACTGTAGCGGCGTAAACGGCTTGGGGATAAACGGATTCACTGACAGCGTAATTTCTCCCAGCCGTTTGTGAGCACGGGCCTGTTCAAGCACACGATCCTTGATCGCAGTGGTCAGACGCAGCATCGCTTCCAGATCCTGATCGGTTTCACCGGGCAGGCCAATGATGAAATAGAGGCGTAGGTTTAGAATGCCAGCACGGGCAACCGCCTCTGCAGCATCCAGAATCTGTTCATCCGTCAGGTTCTTGCGGATCATGTCGCGCATCCGTTGCGAGCCCCCCTCTGGCGCCAGAGAGATCGTACGGTGGCCCGATTTTGCCAGCAGCTCAAGCATGGATGGCGTCAAGCGGTCCACCCGTAATGAAGATAAGGAGGGAGAACCGCCCTGCTCTACGATAAATTCACACAGCGCCTCAATATCCCGGTGGTCAGACACTGCTGCACCAACCAGACCGATGGTCTTACGATGCTGAAGCCCTTCAAGCACTGCTCCCTTGAGCAACTCCAGCGGCTGCTGGCGGAATGGCTGATACACGAAACCTGCAGCGCAGAAACGGCACCCCCGTGGACAGCCACGGCTCACCTCCACCAGATACATGGTGCCAAATTCTGTTTCATCAGTCAGCACAACAGAGCAGGAGGGTGATGATCCCCTGGGCGCACAAAGTCTTGTTACTGGTTTGTTAAAGGGTAGCGAGGGGACGTAGATACCGGGCAAATCGGCAGCTTGCCTGAGCAGCTCCTGACGATCTGCATGCTGCTGTTGAACCAGAAAATCAGTCAAAACCGGTACCAGAGTTTCCCCCTCACCCACGGCAATCAGATCTATAAAGTCTGCAACCGGCTCAGGATTGATAAAAAAGGCTGCACCACCAGCCAGCACCAACGGTTCAGCATCACCGCGTTCCGCAGAAAGTTCACTAATGCGCGCCAGCCTGAGAATACGTGGAATATTAATAAAATCAGGTTCAAAGGAGACAGAAAAGGCGATCAGATCAAAATCAGACAGAGGGCGTTCATTTTCAAAAGAGACCAACGTGTCACCGGACTTTTCATAGAGGGCACGTTCTTCCCAGTCCGGCAGAAAAGCACGTTCACAGACCAGATCAGGCTGATTATTAAACAGCTTGTAAACCGCCTGGAACCCCAGACTGCTCATGGCAACAGAGTAGTGATTGGGATAGACCAGACAGACCGAGAGTGCGCCACCCCGACCAGCCGGAATCGCCCCTGTCTCTGCCCCGCGTCTGCGCCGCAGTATTTGCTGGATCTGCCAGTTCACTCGTCTGTCACCTCAATGAAAAAAGGCGCCGCATGCAACATGCGACGCCTTGAAAGTACCACGACCGGAACTGCTTTACTAGCCTTTGGCGATTGTCACGGTCAGGCTGGCAGACCTGGTCATCAACCCGCTGATACCGCTGGCAGGGAAATGGGTCGGAGCAAGGGCAAGTCCGGCAGGGATGCCGTCACGCAGTTGCACCGGCAGGGTCACGGAGGCGCCGGAGGCAGTAACCGTTACCTTGTCACCCTCAGCAACCCCCAGACGGGTGGCATCAGCTGCACCAAGTCGAATAACCGCTTCAGCAGCAACCAGCAGGTTATTTTCTGACCAGCTGGTGTAGCTGCCGTTGTGACGCAGGAACGGAGCAACCAGCAGGGTCATGGAACCGGCAGCATGGGCCTGAGGCGCTGCAAAGGCCAGTACCGGACGTTCCAGCTTCTTCTTGGCAACCGGAACTATTTCCTGCTGCAGGGCAGCCAGACTGGGGATCGCACCACCGCTCAGACGGGCATACAGATCACCAAGAATGATATAATCAGGACGGGC
The DNA here is from genome assembly GCA_036786685.1 of Trichlorobacter sp. GTDB lineage: Bacteria > Desulfobacterota > Desulfuromonadia > Geobacterales > Pseudopelobacteraceae > Trichlorobacter. The sequence goes on along the minus strand of DAIQQT010000126.1, from coordinate 50 downwards.
TTCGCCCGGTGCTGATGCAGCAGCAGTAAAGCTCTGGTTACGTTTTCCCG
>DAIQQT010000125.1:0-7263 GCA_036786685.1 Trichlorobacter sp. | reverse complement strand
CTGGTAAACGGTTTAAATGCTGCAAAAGAGCAGGCCGAGGCAGCCAGTACTGCCAAAGGCGCATTCATGGCTCAGCTGAGCCATGAAATCAGGACTCCGATGAATGCAATCGGCGGTTTGACTGAACTTGCTCTGGAGCAGGCCCCTTCACCGCAACAGAAGGAGCTGCTGGAAGGTATCAGCCACGCCGCAAATCATCTCTTGAGTCTGGTCAATCAGGTGCTTGATTTTTCAAAGCTGGAGGCAGGAACTGTTGAACTGGAGCAGATTCCCTTTAACCTGCGACAGACGCTGACCGCAACGCTGCTGCCATTTGCGGTGCGGGTCCGCTCAAAGGGAATCAGGTTTGAAACGGATCTGGCTGATAATCTGCCAACCCAGGTGATAGGTGATCCGGTCAGGTTACGTCAGGTATTGGTTAATCTGGTGGGCAATGCAGCCAAATTCACCAAGCAGGGGGGGATTGAGGTAACCGTAAAAATAGGTGAACAGACTGGTAGTAAATCTGAACTGCAGATCATGGTCAGGGATACCGGGGTCGGCATCCCGCAGGAAAAAATTAACATGATCTTTGCCCCTTATGCCCAGGTAGCAGCCTCAACAACCCGTGAATTTGGCGGCACCGGTCTGGGGCTTTCAATAGTCAAACAGTTGCTTGAGGTAATGCAGGGCACAGTTACGGTTGAGAGCCAGCCTGATGTCGGCACCTCTTTTTATGTCACTGTACCGGTCGCAATTCCTGTTCGAGAAGACCAAGACGGTTGTGTAGATATAGAGGATGTAGCCCCACAGCGGGTACTGCTTGCAGAAGACAATGAAATCAATCGTTTGATGCTGACAAAGCTGCTGGAAAAGACCGGGCATTCGGTTGATGCCGTACCCAATGGTAAGGCCGCTGTTGAACAGTGGAAAAACGGCAGCTATACCCTGCTCTTGATGGATATCCAGATGCCGGAAATGGATGGTCTTGAGGCTACCCGGCTCATCCGCTCGCTGGAGGCCGGCCAGGGGCAACATATCCCGATTATCGCCATGACCGGTCAGGACAGCCCGGAGGATGTGGAAAGCTGCTATCAGGCCGGGATGGATCTGCACCTGAAAAAACCGGTGCAACTGTGTGAACTGGTTGCAGCAGTGGCACGTGTAGTAACGTAATCAGCTTACTGTATCTACCGGTTTACTGTTTCCCGGTATGCCCAAACCCGCCTTCACCCCGTACTGTTTCCTGACTGAACTCTGCAACTACCCGCAAGCTGGCCTGTACCACCGGCATAAACAACATCTGGCAGATCCGTTCACCGGGCTGGATGCTGTACGGTGCACTGCCCTGGTTCCGGATGCCGATCTTGATCTCTCCCTGATAGTCGCTGTCAATCACCCCGATGGTGTTGGCCAGGATAATCCCATGCTTGATTCCCAAGCCGGAGCGGGGTGCAAGTATGGCCACCAGATTCGGATCATGGATGCTGATGGCAATGCCGCTGGGGATGGTGACGGTTTCGCCGGGTGTCACCGTGACGGCTTGATCCAGACAGGCCCGTAGATCAAGAGCGGCAGAACCATCGGTGGCATACTGGGGCAGGGGGATGCTGCTGCCGATCAGCGGGTTGACAATTTTGGTTTCAATCTCGCGGTGTTTCATGTAAAAAATCCCTTCTAGTGGTTGCTGTACAGGCACTTGTAACGTAAAGCCGTCACAACGCAAAGCATAAAAAAGGAGTTGTCATGCGTGATCCCCGTGTGGCCGAGATGGCCAAGGTACTGGTTGATTATTCTACCCGGATCAAAAAAGGTGATCGGGTATTGATATCTGCAGCAGGTTTTGAGGCTGCCCCGCTGGTGAAGGAGCTGTATGCGCTTTGCCTGCAGCGCGGTGCCGAGTATGTAGAATACAGCTTCAGCGTGCCAGAGATTGATCGTCAACTGTACAATCTGGCCTCAAAAAAGCAGTTGGAGGTCTTTCCCCAGCACAAGCTGGATTTTTACAAGACTCTGACCGCCTACATCGGTATCTCTGCCGGTGAAAACTCCATGGTGAATGCCACCAGTAACCAGAAGGCGATGGTGGCCTACTCAAAACTGACCCGTCCGCTGGTGGATCAGCGGGTTAAGCATACCAAGTGGGTGGTCACCCGCTATCCGACCCAGGGTTCAGCCCAAGAGGCTCGCATGAGCCTGGATGAGTATGAAGATTACCTGTTTGGCGCCTGTAACATTGATTGGTCAGTTGAATCAAAGAAGATGGAAAAGCTGAAGAAGTTGATGGACAAGACCGACAAGGTTCGCCTGAAAGGGCCGGATACTGACCTTTCTTTCAGCATCAAGGGGCTGCAGGGAATCAAGTGCGATGGCCGTTACAATATCCCGGATGGCGAGGTATTTACAGCGCCGGTGCGTGATTCGGTGCAGGGACATATCACCTACAATTGCCCCACCATCTATCAGGGTAAGGAATTCAACAACATTCGGCTGGAGTTCAAGGATGGCAAGATTGTCAAGGCCACGGCCGGAGAGATGACCAAGGCCCTGAACGAGATTCTGGATACTGATGAAGGGGCCCGCTATGTTGGTGAGTTTGCCGTAGGGGTGAACCCTAATATACGGGTTCCGATGCGCAATATCCTGTTTGATGAGAAGATCTCCGGTTCCATCCACTTTACCCCAGGTCAGGCCTATGATGAGGCAGACAACGGCAATCGTTCTGCCGTACACTGGGATATGGTGCGTCTGATGAAGGATGGTGAGATCTGGTTCGATGATCGTCTGATTCAAAAACAGGGGCTGTTTGTGTTGCCTGAGCTGGAAGCGCTCAATCCGGAGAAGTAGGTTATGTTGCTGGAGATTAACCCGGAACGTCCGCAGCCGCGGCAAATTGAGCAGGTTGTGGATTGTCTGAAAAATGGCGGTATTGTTGCCTACCCGACTGATACAACCTATGGTCTGGGCTGCTCTATCTTTAATAAAAAGGGACTTGAGCGGATTTATCAGGTAAAGCAGCGGGACAAGCGTAAACCGTTTTCATTTATCTGCTCTGATCTGGCAGAGGTGTCACGCTATGCCCGTCTGACCAATCCTGCCTTCAAGATCATGAAACGCTACCTGCCCGGCCCCTATACCTTTGTGCTTGAGGCCAGCCGTGAGGTGCCGGACCTGCTGATCACCAAACAGAAGACGGTGGGGATCAGGATGCCGGATAATGCAATCTGCCTGTCAATAGTAGAGGGGCTGGGGGTGCCGATTGTCACCACCAGCGCCAACCTGTCCGGTGAAGATCCGGTGGGTGATCCGCTGGAGATCAATCGACTGTTTGGTCATGCGCTTGATCTGGTAGTTGATGGGGGATTACTGACTACTGATGTCAGTTCAGTCATCAGTCTGGTGGGGAATCAACCGGAGTTATTGCGGGAAGGGGCTGGCGATCTTTCCTGGTTGGCAGGATAGTCCAGGAAGTCAGGGGCTGGTATGACCAATAACCATATGAGTGAGAGTGAACAGGTAGTAGAACTGCTGGCCCGCAGGAATGCCGAGCTGGCATCCCTGCTTGAAATTGGCAAGACCCTGATTTCATCCCTTGAGCTGCGTGAGGTTTTGCAGGCGATCATGTCACAGGTTGAACGGCTGCTGCAACCCAAGACCTGGTCGCTGTTGCTGGTGGATGAAGAGACCAATGAACTCTGTTTTGAGATCGCAGTCTCACCGGTTGCTCAGGAACTGAAAGGGATTCGTCTCAAGCTGGGGGAGGGGATAGCCGGTTGGGTTGCCCAGTCTGGACAGCCGCTGCTGATTCCTGATGTCAGCCAGGAACCACGCTTTGCCAGCCATGTGGCGGAAGAGGTTGAATATCCGGTCAGCTCCATACTCTGCGCCCCGCTGAAGATCCGTGATCGGGTGTTGGGGGTGATTGAACTGATCAATACGGTTGGCGAACGGACCTTTGATGAGGACGACCTGCCGCTGTTGGGAGCTGTGGCGGACTTTGCCGCCATTGCCATTGATAATGCCCGTAACTACAAGCGGGTCAGTGAGTTAGTGGTTACTGATGATCTGACCGGTTTGCATAATGCCCGTCATTTCCATGAACTGCTGGAATATGAACTGGAGCGCAGTCGCCGTTACAAGAGTCAGGTGTCACTGCTGTTCTTTGATCTTGATCACTTTAAAGGGGTCAATGATCGTTTCGGACATCTGGTGGGCAGCCGGATGATCGCCGAGGTGGGGCATCTGGTGAAACGCCATATCCGTTCTTCTGACCGGGCTGCCCGCTATGGTGGGGATGAGTATGTGATTGTGCTGCCCAACACCGGTAAGCAGGGCGCACTGGCGGTTGCCACCAATCTGCTGGAACGTTTCCGTGCCCACCCGTTTCTTACGGACAGCAACGAACGTATAGATATTACTGCAAGTTTTGGTGCGGCTACCTTTCCCGATGATGCCCATGACCGTACCAGTCTGATCCGTGCTGCAGATTCGGCTATGTATGAGGCCAAGGAGGCAGGTCGCAACAGGGTTGAATATTTTTCAGGTAATGAAACAAAGATTATGTCTTAACGTGCTGTACAGAAAGGAGTTGTATGTATCGTTTAACCATTAAAACCGGCTTTGCCGCTGCCCATAACCTGATCAACTATCAGGGCGATTGTGAAAATCTGCATGGCCACAACTGGAAGGTGGAGGTAACGGTAACTGCCCGTGAGCTTGATCAGGCCGGCCTGGCCATTGACTTCAAGGTATTGAAGCGGGAAACCAATAGCCTGCTGGATGAACTTGATCACAAGTATGTTAACCAGCATCATTTTTTTCAGGACATCTCGCCATCTTCTGAAAATATCTCCCGCTATCTGTTTCAGGAGCTGTCCAAGCGCTTGAATGACAACAACATCAAGGTGGAACGGATCGGGGTCTGGGAATCTGACAACGCCTGTGCCGAATACTATGAATAGTTCGGTTCCTCTGATCGAGATATTTTCATCCCTGCAGGGTGAAGGGGTGCTGGCAGGCTATCGTCAGATCTTTGTCCGCTTTCCCGGCTGTAATATTGATTGTGCCTTTTGTGACACCAAAATTGAGGCTCCAGCGGTTTGCAGTGTAGAAACCACACCGGGTAGCGGACAGTTTCAGGAGCTTGCCCAGCCGGTCAGCCTTGAAACACTGATCGGGATTATCTCTCGCTGGTGTAAACAGTTGCCGGGCGCCCATCATTCCATCAGCATCACCGGTGGTGAGCCGATGCTGCATGCTGATCTGCTGGCCCGTTGGCTGCCGGAGCTGAATATCCTGCTGCCGATCCATCTTGAAACCAACGGCACGCTGCCGGAAGCATTACCTCGTTTGATTGAGCATCTGGACGTGATCAGCATGGATATCAAGCTGCCCACCTCTGCAGCTACTCCGGAGCTGTGGCAGGAGCATAAGCGTTTTTTAGAGATAGCCATGGAGCGTGATGTTTCTGTCAAGGTGATTGTTGGTGAGCTGACCACGGAACAGGAACTGCTACAGGCCTGTAAACTGGTTGCAGACGTTGATGATGAGATTCCCTTTATTATCCAGCCGGTTACTGGTCGGGATGGTCGGGTGGCTGTAGCACCGGAACGGCTGATGCATTTTCAGGCCATTGCGGCAAAAAAACTGTGTGATGTGCGGGTCCTGCCCCAGATGCACCGCTTTCTTGAGGTGGCCTGATGCTGCTGGAAGAGCTGACCATGCCCCAGGTGGAGGCAGCCCTGGCCGCAGGCTGTAGGACCGTCTATATTCCCTTTGGAGCGCTGGAAGAGCATGGACCTCATCTGCCGCTGTCCACGGATACGATTCAGGCCTATCAAGTGGGCAAGCGGGCAGCAGAGCTGATTCCACTCTTTGTGGCTCCCCCAATTCCCTATGGCAATTGCCGTTCCACCAACTGCCATCCCGGTACCGTATCCATCTCCACCACCACCCTGCGCGGACTTTTGAAAGATCTGGTACGGTCTTTTTATCGCCAGGGGATGCGCAATGTGGTGGTGCTGACCGGCCATGCCGGCGGTGCCCATCGTCTGGCCCTGCAGGATGCCGGTGAAGAGCTGCTGGATGAACTGCCGGAGCTGCGGATAGCGGTAGTGACAGAATATGAACTGGCCAAGGATGAGGGCAGGGGGATCATTGAAACCTCTGGTGATGCCCATGCCGGTGAGATTGAGACCTCCCGCATCATGCATAGCCATCCCCATCTGGTTCAGGGTACAGCGCCTGAAGAGTATCCAGCCTTTCCGGTCGGTATTCTGGTGCGGGACAAGCGCCGCTACTGGCCCGGCGGTGTCTGGGGGGATCCAGCCAAGGCAACTGCGGATAAAGGTGCCCGGATAGAAGAGCTGGTGGCCCGCAAGGTGGTTGAGCTGGTCAGGGCACTGGAAGAGGGGGGCTATGTCTGAGCAGCCTTTCCTGCGTGACAATAGTTTACCCAACGGCCTTCAGGTGACGGTGGCTGATGTCTCGCGTCATTATTACGGCGGCTACTGGCAGGTCTGTCTTGAGGTAAGCTGTCTGGTTCCGCTAGAATTGGGGCTGTTTTCCGATCCGGCCACAGAAGCGGATGCCCGTCGGCTTCTGGGAGCAGCAGTACCTTTTGTGCGTCATCTGGAAAAGATGGCGGTGCATGCTGATGAACTGGCAGCTGTACGTCAGGAACTGCTGGAGCGGTTTGATCGTCATCTGTTGCCGTTTCTGGGCAATCAACAGTTTCCATCCCGTTTTATCCAGAGTGAGTTTCAAAAGCGGTGCAAGAAGAGTAACCGTGGGATTCCCTGTCTGGTATGAAAGCGCATGAGCTTGTGATTGAACGGCTGGCCCTGGGGAGCAACGGTGTTGGGCGGATTGACGGCGACAAGGTCTGCTTTGTGCCGTTTTCTGCACCAGGAGACCGGCTGAAGGTGCGGGTGACGCGGGAACACCGCTCCTACTGCGAGGCTGAGCTGGTTGATCTGCTTGAAGCATCTCCGCAACGGGTTGAACCACGTTGTCCTGCCTTTGGGCAGTGTGGTGGCTGTGATTGGCAACATATCAGCTACCAGGCGCAGTGTGATGCCAAGCAGCAGATCCTGACCCAGACCCTGCAGCGGGTTGCCCGTCTTGAAGCTCCGGTAGTTGCAAAAACTGCAGTGTCCGCGCTTGACTATGGCTACCGGGCCCGGGCACAGTTCAAACTGCATGCAACAGCTGCTGGCCTGGCAGTTGGTTTTTTCAAGCGTGGCACTCATTTTGTCATTGATCTGCCCCGGGGCTGTCCAATCT
>DAIQQT010000124.1:0-7301 GCA_036786685.1 Trichlorobacter sp. | reverse complement strand
AATTAGAGCTACTCATTCCAGCCTTCAGGATGCACCTCACCGATCTGCTCCCAATGCTCCGGTGAACGCCAGAGCGAGGAAAGGATCAGCTCACGCATATGCAGAAACTCTTTGGGCAGCCGGTCATACATCTTGATGAACAGCTCATCGTGGGAGACAAGCTCATTCTGCCAGACATCACGGTCAACCGACATCAGGTCGTTGAACTTCTCGCGGCACATATCCACACCTTCCCACTCCATATCTTCATAGCGGGGCATCCAGCCCAGTGGTGATTCAACCGCACCGGTCTTGCCCTGTACCCGCTCAACAATCCACTTCAGCACCCGCATATTCTCGCCATAGCCTGGCCAGATAAATTTGCCGTCGGCATCCTTGCGGAACCAGTTAACGCTAAAAATCCGTGGCGGCCGGGCGATACTGCGTCCAAACTGGAGCCAGTGGGCAAAGTAGTCAGCCATATGGTAACCGCAGAACGGCAGCATCGCAAACGGGTCACGACGGACGTTACCGGTGGCACCCACTGCTGCGGCAGTAGTCTCGGAACCAAGGGTTGAGGCCAGATAGACACCGAAGTTCCAGTTAAATGCCTGATACACCAGCGGTACGGTGTCTTTACGACGTCCACCGAAGATGAAGGCGCTCATCGGCACACCTTTAGGATTTTCCCAGTCAGGATCGATACTGGGGCACTGGGAAGCCGGGGCGGTAAAGCGTGAGTTCGGGTGGGCAGCCGGACGACCGCAGCCGGGATTCCAGGGATTGCCCTGCCAATCGGTCAGCTTGGCCGGTACTTCGCCATCCATCCCTTCCCACCAGACATCGCCATCTTCGGTCAGTGCCACGTTGGTGAAGATCGAGTTCTTCTCACAGGAGATCATGGCGTTAGGATTGGTTTTGTAGTTGGTACCGGGTGCCACACCAAAATAGCCATACTCAGGGTTGATGGCATAGACCTGCCCATCGGCCCCCGGCTTGATCCAGGCAATATCGTCACCAATGGTGGTTACCTTCCAGCCCTTTTCCTGGAATGGTTTGGGCGGAATCAGCATGGCAAAGTTGGTCTTGCCGCAGGCGCTGGGGAAGGCAGCTCCCACATAGGATTTTTCACCGGTGGGGGACTCAACACCCAGAATCAGCATATGCTCTGCCAGCCAACCCTCATCTTTACCCTGCTTCGAGGCAATCCGCAGGGCCAGACACTTCTTGCCCAGCAACGCATTGCCGCCGTAGCCTGAACCGAATGACCAGATTGCACGCTCTTCCGGAAAGTGAACGATATATTTTTCCTTGTTGCAGGGCCAGGGCACATCTTTCTGACCTTCTGCCAGTGGCATACCAACGGAGTGCAGACAGGGCACAAACTCACCATTACCCAACACATCCAGAACCTGCTTGCCCATACGGATCATGATCTTCATATTGACCACAACATAAGGGGAATCGGTTATTTCAATCCCTATTTTAGCGATATTGGAGCCCAGTGGTCCCATACTGAACGGGATCACGTACATGGTACGTCCCTTCATGCAGCCCTTGAACAGGCCTTTCAGGGTTTCCTTCATCTCTTTGGGATTGACCCAGTTATTGGTAGGACCTGCATCCTGTTTGGAGCGGGAGCAGATAAAGGTGCGGTCTTCAACCCGGGCTACGTCACCCGGATCAGAAAACGCAAGATAGCAGTTGGGGCGTTTTTCAGGGTTAAGTTTTTTAAACGTACCGGAAGCCACCATCTGGGTACAGAGCTTGTCATATTCTTCCTGTGAACCATCGCACCAGTGGATCTCTGCAGGCTCACACATTGCCGCCACTTCATACACCCACGCCTTGAGCTGCTCGTTCTTTACCTCATAACTCATGTCTGCCGCCTCCCCTTCAAGAAATTGAAATGGACTTGTGTCATAGGCACAATATTTAGTTTTACTTATGTAACATAAGAGAGGCTAAAACAAAAGGGGCGAACAAAAGTTTGAGGCGTTTTTTCAGATTTCCAGCGAATAGCCTACCTGTGCGGATTGGAAGGCTGCAGGAAACTCCTGTTTCAGGCGGGCGGCAGCAGTAAAACCGGTGCAGTGGCTAACCGCCAACTTCTTGATCTGCCACTGTTTCAGTACCACAACGGTCTTGTCAAGTTGCTGGCCGGTACAAAATCCCAGGTGGGTACCGCCGATAACCGCATAGATATCACGGCGGCCGGTTTTGTCGGCAATATGCTCAAGCGTATTGATCAGCCCGGCATGGCAGCAGCCCAGCAGCACAACCAGCCCTTTATCGGTCGTAATCACCAGTGACTGGTCATCATCAAACGGATCACGGTTGCAGCCACAGGTATCCAGGTACAGGCCACTGTCACCGGTTTCAAAGTCTGTTGTCCGCAAGACCTGGCCGGTCATGCAGATGCCGGGTAGAATCTCACGGAACTGATCCGACAGATCAAAACAGGCACCCTGACCCTCAAGGTACTCTTGAGGGTAGGGCATACCCAGTGAAAGTGATTCACCGGTATCTTTATGACGGTAGCGGGGACTAAAGATGGCCGGATGGCCAAATATCTGTTTGGGGCCACAGCTGCGCAAGAGCGGCAGCAGGCCGCCGGAATGGTCGTAATGACCGTGAGAAAGCGCCACCTGCCGCAGCCCATGCAGGTTCTTGTTCATCCGCTGGGCATTGTGCAGCAAGGTGAAACCCTGGCCGGTGTCCCAGAGCAGCGAGCCATCCTGCCACTCTATCAGTGCACTGAAGCCATGCTCTCCAAGGGTGCCGGAGACCGGACCAACCGCATTTTCACAGAGAATGGTGATACGATAGCTCATCGGCTTTCCCCCAGTCCACTAGAGTTGATCGATTTCAAATAAAGGATGAGATCAAGGCGGCGAGTGTTTTGGCGACGCAGGCGTACACGGCAGTACGTCAAGGAGCTAAAAACGAGCCAACGCGGATATCGCCTTGAGTTGGAATCGATCCTATTTGCAGCAGGCATCCTTGGGAAACTTGGGCACACCCATCTTCTCCAGGATATTAAACAGCGGGCAAAACTGGGTAAAGCCTGACTGAAACAGGTTTAATCCAACAAAGCCGGTAAACCAGAGCCAGTTTTGATTATGGAAGTGGGCCAATAACAACGAAATAACAATAAAGGCACCAGCTACGATTCTGACAATCCGCTCGATATACATATACTTATTCTCCTTTATACGTTCTGTTCAGCAGCTTCAGACTGCCCGACAGGGTGACGCTCTTTCCAGCCCTGTACCAGGAAGTACAGAATCGGGATGGTAACACGCGACAGGGTGGTTGAGGCGATCTCGCCGCACATCATGGCAATGGCCAGTCCCTGGAAGATCGGATCAAAGACGATTACAAAGCTGCCCACCACCACTGCCGCAGCGGTCAACAGCATGGGGCGGAAACGGACTGCGCCGGCCTCGATGATCGCCTCATCCAGCTTCATTCCTTCCCGTCGCTTCATCTCGGCAAAATCAATCAGGATGATCGAGTTCCTCACAATAATACCGGCCAGGGCGATAAAGCCGATCATGGAAGTGGCAGTAAAGAAGGCACCAAACATGGCATGCCCCGGCAGAATACCGATCAGGGTCAGTGGAATCGGTGCCATGATCACAATCGGGGTGGTAAAATCCTTGAACCAGGCCACCACCAGGATGTAGATCAACACCATCACCGCCGCAAAGGCGATCCCCAGGTCACGGAATACCTCATAGGTGATATGCCACTCGCCGTCCCACTTCATCCCCATCCTCTCTTCAGACCAGGGCTGACGGGATGCCAGAACCTCTATCTTTGAGCCATCGGGAGTGGGCAGGTCAGCGATCTGCTTCTGCATCTTTAAAATGGCATAGACCGGCGCCTCAATTACCCCGGCCACATCGCCGATGACATAGACCACGTTCTTGAGGTTTTTACGATAGAGGGTCTTTTCCTCACTGCCCTGGCTCGGCTTGACCAGTTGCGAGAGCGGCACACTGCCTTTTGGGCCGGGCAGATAGATGGAAGACAGGGCTGCCAGTGAGCTGCGCTGGGACTCAGCCAGACGGAGATTGATGGTCACCGGCTCTTTTTCCCTGGGCAGATGCAGTATGCCCACATCCATACCTGCCAGGGCAACCCGCAGCGCCTTGGAAACCTCATCAACAGAAATACCGGACAGGGCAGCCTTTTCACGATCCACCGCCAGGGTCAGCTTAGGTTGGTCAGACTCACGGTACCAGTCAACATCCACCACCCCCTTGGTCTTGGCAAAGATCCCCTTGATCTTCTCAGCAACAGATGCCCTGGCCGCATCGTTGGGACCGTAAACCTCTGCCACCAGCGTTGAAAGCACTGGCGGACCGGGCGGGATTTCGGCCACCTTGACCCGTGCCCCATAGCGCTCTGCCACGGCAGTCAGAAGCGGCCTGATCTTCTTGGCTATGTCGTGGGACTGCGCCTTACGCTCGGTCTTGTGCTGCAGGTTGACCTGAATATCAGCCAGGTTGGGCCCTTTACGCAGGAAGTAATGTCTGACCAGACCATTAAAGTTGAAGGGGGCACTGGTACCCACGTAGCTTTGGAAGTCGGTTACTTCCGGCACAGACCGCAGGGCATCGCCCATCTCGCGGGTCATCCGGGCGGTCTGCTCCAGCGGGGTCCCCTCGGGTGCATCAATGATCACCTGCAGCTCGTTCTTGTTATCAAACGGCAGCATCTTGACCGTAACAGCCTTGAAATAGATCAGTGAGCAGGAAGCCAGCAACAGAAAGACAACCAGGGCCAGAAACCCGTTACGCAGCTTGACATCGTGCAGCAGCCTGCCCATCCACTTACGGTAGAAGACCGTCAGCTTTGATTCCTGCAGATCATCTTCCGATTCATGATGTGCCCCCTTCATCAGCCGGTAGGCAAAATAGGGGGTGACGATAAAGGCGATAAACATGGAGAGCAGCATCGCCATACTGGCCCCCACCGGGATTGGCCGCATATAAGGCCCCATCAGACCACCCACAAACCCCATCGGCAGGATTGAGCCGATCACCGCAAAAGTAGCCAGTACCGTGGGGTTGCCGATCTCATCCACCGCTTTAACCGCTGCATCCAGCGGTTTCATCACCGTGGTGGTAAAGTAACGATGGATGTTCTCAACCACCACAATCGCATCGTCCACCAGGATGCCGATGGAGAAGATCAGGGCAAACAGGGTGATCCGGTTCAGGGTATAGCCGATCAGATAGAAGATCAGCATGGTCAGAGCCAGAGTAACCGGAATGGCAATGGCTGCCACAGCACCGGCACGCCAGCCCATGAACAGGGCGATCAGGATGGTAACCGAGATAGCTGCCAGAAACATATGAAACAGCAGCTCGTTGTTTTTTTCCCGGGCGGTCTCGCCGTAGTTACGGGTCACCGTCACCTGCACATCAGACGGGATCACCTTGCCCTTCATGAATTCTACTTTTTTGACCAGATCATCGGCCACCCAGGTGGCATTGGCGCCTTTACGCTTGGCAATTGATACGGTGACTGCCGGATAATCCCGGGCACGGTCGCCGGAAAGCCCTTTTTCCGCTGCAGCCGGTCCCATACCCATGAAGACATAGTCCTCAGGCTCTTTGGTGCTGTCAGCTATTTTTGCCACATCATCCAGATAGACCGGTTTGCCGCCATAGACCCCCACCACCAGCTGGCGCAGTGAATCCTGGCTGTTCAGAAACGATCCGGTTTCCACCAGCATCTCTTTGTTGGCACCACTGAAGGCACCGGAGGGCAACGCCTTGTTGCCTGCCTGCAGGGCGCCGGCCACCTGCAGCGGTGACAGGCCGTAGCCTGCCAGACGGGATGCATCAAGCACAACCCGCAGCTGTCGGGTCAAGCCGCCCTTGATCTCGGCCTCCGAGACATTCTCACTCTTTTTGAGTTCGTCACAGACCTCGCGGGCAAGCTTGCGTAACATAGTGTGATCATAACGGTCAGACCAGAGCGTCAGGGCCAGAATCGGCACATCATCAATTGATTTGGCCACCACCAGCGGATCACCGGCACCAGCCGGCAACATGGCGCGATTGCTCATTACCTTGTTGTACAGCTTGACCAGCGACTCCTCCATATTTTCACCGACTTTGTAACGAACCGTAATGACACCCATGCCGGGACGGCTCATGGAGTAGAGGTATTCGACCCCTGAAATCTCCCACAGCTTCCCTTCAAACGGCTTAACCACCCGCTCCTGAATTTCCTGGGGTGACGAACCGGGCATCGGCAGATAGACATCCACCATCGGCACCGAAATCTGAGGTTCTTCTTCCCGCGGTGTCATCTTGATTGCAAAGACACCAAGCAGCAGCGATGCCGCCACAATCAGCGGGGTCAGTTTTGAATCTATGAAGGCGCGGGCAATCTTCCCCGCAAATCCCAGCTTAAGCATGATCTATCCTCTACTTGCCGAATCCTGCAGTCTGTACTGAGTTGAGCAGCCCATTTTTGAAGGTCAGGATATGTACCAGACGGTGAGGGCCTTCATTGTAGGTCCATTCTTCCACAGACACCAAAATTGTAGCTCCTTTGTAGCCTGCCTCACTCTCGGTTCGCGCACTTTTGTAGGTTGGTGGATCGCATTTCATGGCGACAATAGACTGATTATCACCGGTGGAGACAATCGCGCCATTGGGGCAACGGAAGTTATCAGCAACGGCAACAGAGGCCAGACCAAATAGCAAAGCTGGTATCAGCAAAGCTGTTTTCATCATTTTACACCTCCTGAAGCAGTTTGCAGACGAGCACCATCGATTGCCTTTTCCATACCGGCAGTCACAATCCGGTCGCCATCGGCAAGACCGGACAGAATTTCAATACTGTCCCCCTGTTGACGACCGGTCTTCACCAGGCGCATCCGCACAATTTCATCAGTGCCGACTGCCCAAACTGCGGTCAGGGCACCGCGTTCAAAAACCGCCGAACGGGGAACCAGCACCCCCTTGGCCGAGCTGCCCAGCGCAATACTGCCCCGCCCGAACATCCCGCTGCGTACTCCTTTTTGCGGGATCGCTACCTTGGCGGTGTAGGTTCTGCTGGCCGGGTCACTGCTAGGCACCACCTCTGTCACCCGTGCGGCGAAGCTGCTCCCGGTTGCATCAATCTGTACCTGCACCGCGGTACCTGCATGCACGGCACGCACCTGTGATTCAGGGATGGCCAGATAAAGCTGATAGCTGCCTTCATCATCTATTGTCATCAACGGCTGACCAGGAAAGAACGTAGAGCCAAAAAACTCCTGTTTTGTCAAGATAACACCGAAGATGCGTACCACA
>DAIQQT010000123.1:0-7320 GCA_036786685.1 Trichlorobacter sp. | reverse complement strand
CCCAGCTTTTCCGCAAGATTGCTTACCCGGGTCTTACTCATCGACCGCTCTCCTCCTCCAGGTAGTTCCTGTATCGCTCAATTTCCTTAACAAGTGACTGTGCAAAGCCGTCCGACATCACGGCTACAGCGCTTCGATCCGATTCTTTACCCACCAGCTGTCCCAGAATATCCTTGGACAAAACCTTCACCACCGGCACCGCAGACCGTGCCGCTATCCCTGCCAGCTTTTCTGCAATTGCCGGTGATATATCCGTTGCCAGCACCAACAGGCGCGGCAGTTTTGCCCCCTTTAGGGACCGTTCAATTGCTTCACCACCGGACACCGTTGCGCCAGCCTTGTTTGCCAGGGCAAGATAGCCGCTGATCCGTTGTTCCATAATCTGCTGCAAAAGGGCTGTCAATGACGGACCATCTGGCGCTGCCGCCATCCCCTTGAATGTGCGACTGAACTGACGCTTGGCAACCGCATCCTGCACACACCGCATGGATTGACAAAGATACGCTCCACGACCGGGCAGTTTTCCTTCCAGATCCGGTGTCACCGTGCCATCCGGGGCCAGCACAAAGCGTAAAAGCGCTCCTTTATCCCCTGTGCGACGGCAGGCGATGCAGCTTCGTTGTGGCCCTGTCCCGCCAAGAGGACTCATAGGTTAGGCTGCCAGCTCCTCTTCAGGTTGCTGCTGTTCTGTCTCTGCTTCAGCAGACAGTTCTGTCGGCTCTTCTTCAACCTGAGTACCATCGAAAGAGGCAAATTCATCAAGATCAGCTTCTTCGTCGGTTTTACCCTCGCCCTTGATATCGATCCGGCAACCGGTCAGACGGGCTGCCAGGCTAACGTTCTGGCCACGCTTGCCAATGGCAAGGGACAGCTGATCATCCGGCACAATAACTTCAAGCGTACGTTGTTCCTCATCCATAAAGACCTTGACCACCTGGGCCGGAGACAGCGCATTGCAGACAAAACGGGCAACATCAGCTGACCAGGGGATAATATCAATCTTCTCGCCCCGCAGCTCGGAAACCACATTCTGAACCCGTGAACCGCGCATACCAACGCAAGCACCAACCGGATCAATATCACGATCATTGGAAGCAACGGCAATCTTGGCACGACTGCCCGGATCGCGGACCACATTGACAATCTCAACCAGTCCTTCGCTGATTTCAGGCACTTCAGCCTCAAACAGCTTAGCCAGCATCTGGGGGTGGGTACGGGACAGGATGATCTGTGGGCCCTTGGTGGTCATGGCGATATCGGTAATAATGGCGCGAATACGGTCACCTGGACGATACACCTCACGGGGCATCTGCTCTTTGCCTGTCAAAATCGCCTCAGCACGACCAAGGTCAATCAACAAGTCACCGCGCTCAAAACGACGCACCTGACCGGTCACGATCTCCCACTGACGATCTTTATACTCGTTAAAAACAGTCTCACGCTCAGCTTCACGCACCTTCTGGATAATAACCTGCTTGGCCGTCTGGGCGGCAATCCGGCCAAAATCGCCAGAGTCGATCTTCTCACCCAGTTCATCGCCAATTTCGCACTCCGGGTCCATCTCACGAGCTTCATCCAGGGAAATCTCGGTATAGGAATCCACCACCTCTTCTACGACCACCACATACTCAAACAGCTCAACTTCGCCGGTATCGTTGTTATAGTGGGCTTCAAGGTTACGGGTATTGCGATATTTTTTATTGGCTGCAGACAGCACGGCCTGTTCCATCGCCTCGATCACCACCTGACGGTCGATCCCCTTCTCTTTCACGATCTGCTCGATGGCCTGTTTGAGACTGACGATTGTATCCACGGCACGAATCTCCTTATGCGATCACGGATTAATAATTACGTACGTACAAAAAACGAAACTCGACTGCTTAAAATTCAAATTCAAGATGTGCCTTGGCGATCTTGTCCCAGGGGATACGGGCCTGTGGCCCCTCCTTTAAACGGATCACCACCACACCTTCTTCAACACCTTCGATGGTCCCCAGAAACGTCTTACGCGGACTCCCTTTTTCATCCTTCAGCAGTTCGGAGGTCTTGACCACAGCAAGCCGCCCTGTATAGCGCACAAAGTCCTGTTCTTTTTTCAGGGGACGATCCAGGCCGGGTGACGAGACTTCCAGGGTATACCGGCTGGCAATACAGTCCTCAACATCAAGTTGCACGGACAGTTCCCGGCTTACTTCAGCGCAGTCATCCAGATTCACCCCTTCAGGTTTATCAATAAAGACCTGCAGCAGGTAGCCACGGCCGACCTTTTTAAATTCCAGCTCCACCAATTCCAACCCCATCGAATCCAGAATAGGGTGAAGCAGATTCTCAACAAGCTGTGCGGGATCACCACCGGCCATATACAAACTCCAGACAATAAAAAAGTGGGCCTTGCGAGCCCACTTTGTCAGACAGAACAAAATGTAGGCTAGGCAATACCATAGCTCCCCAATGGTTGCAAGCCTTTTATTACCTTGAAATAATTGTTCTGACTGAATTGACAGAAAGATTATTTATATATATAGTTTTCACCAAATCGCCTACAGACAGGATATATTCCATGGATTTTGACAAAAACATGATGTTTAGCAATGAGGCTGAAATTCTGAAGGTACTTGGTCATCCGATCCGCCTGAAGATCGTTGCCGGACTCTGCTCACAACAATGCAACGTCAAGCATATCTGGGAATGCCTCAGCCTGCCCCAGGCCACGGTTTCTCAACATCTGGCATTGCTGAAGAACAAAGGTATCATTGAAGGCAAACGGGATGGCGTTGAGGTCCACTATAGCGTGATTCACCCCCTGGCAAAGAAACTGATTGCAGCCCTGCTGAGCAGCGATCAGCGCCTTCCGACCCCATAAATCACACTATAGCTGACCGGAACACCACGCTCGGTTCCAAAACGTTCAACATAGATTGCTGCCATTTCATGCAACACTCTGCGCCACCCCAGCCCGCCACCGGATGGCGGGCGGGAGGTGCCTGCTCCGATCCGCTTGATTGCCTGCAGCAGACGCGGCACATCCGGGTACCAAACCTGTTCCAGTTCAGACCAGACCACGACATCCCGAAAACCTGCCAACTCCAAAGCATGCCGGACCTGTTCGCTGTCATGAAAGCTATGGACACCGGTATGTTGTTCAGTGGTTTCCCTTCCGGCACGCAGCAGAGCCTGGTGCCACGACTCCCGTAATTCATAGAGTGTCCCCTCACCAAACAGACTGAACACAAATAGCCCTTCCGGTTCAAGCACCCGCCTGACCTCCCCAAAACAACACGGCAGGGCGTCAAGCCATTGAAAGGTCGAGCTGGAAAGGACCAGTTGAAAGCTGTTATCGGCAAAGGGGAGCTGTTCCGCGTCTCCCTGCACCAGCCTGACGGTTGCAGGCAACCGTTCAGCAGCCTGCTGCAGCATATTGGGAGCCAGATCAAGACCGGTCAGAGCAGCGTTTGGTACACGTTGCCCCAGCAGTTCCAGCAGACGTCCGGTGCCGCAACCGATATCCAGGACGGTTACATCAGGGGTAAACGAATACTGGCCAATCTGCTGCATCAGGTGCTGCAAAACCCGCTGCTGAACCGGGGTATGCTGATCATACGCTTCTGCTCCGCGGTGAAAAGAGCTCTGTACCCTCTGTCGATCAATGCGTGCCATGCAGTTCTCCAACAAAACGCAACAGATCCTGGTTAAACTGCCGGGCACGGCTGAGAAACGGCGCATGCCCACAACCAGCATAGAGCATGCGCCGACAGTTGCGCATCCGTTGTTCCAGCCAAGCTGAAGCAGTAGGCAGACAGACCCGGTCCTGATCGCCATGTAGCAGCAGGGTGGGACAGGTTACCTGCGCAGCTTCTTCCATCAACTCCTCCTCCATCAACGCCTCAAGCCCAGCAAGGGCAGCGGCAGACTGCGGCATGACAACCTTTCCTAACTGCTCGGCAACCTGTTGTGCAACAACAGGATCAGCAAGTTCATGCTCAACAAACAGATTGCGATGAAACCCTTCCAGGGCCCGTTCAAGGCTGCGACGCACCTTGAGGCGCATCCCTTCGGCCTCTTTCGGAGGCAGGCCATAGGGGAAGTGAGGCGCTGCTGAAAAACGTGGTGTTGCCCCCACCAGCACCAGTCCGTCCAGCCGTCCCTGCAAGGCGGGCCATGCCTTGAGCAGGGCCTGCGCCCCCAGGGACCAACCAACCGCAACCATCTTCTGCAGATCAAGCTGTTCAACAATACGGACAACATCTGCTGCATAGCCGCCAAATCCGGTCACCCCATCGTCCGGCAGCCCTGATTGCCCATGTCCCCGCAGATCAAGCGTAATAACGCGATACTGGTCAGACAGGGCAGCCCGCTGTAAACCCCAGACTGCAGATGACATGCACCAGCCATGTACAAACAGGATCGGCTGCCCCTTGCCATGTTCTTCACACCAGATTGGCCCAACAAACGGCATCAGAGTACCCCCAATTCGTGGCCAACCCGGACAATTGCGGCGGCGGCCTGTTGGATCTGATCCGGGCTATGGCTGGCCATGACCGTACAGCGCAGGCGGCTGGTCCCTTTAGGCACCGTAGGGGGACGAATCCCCTGTACAAAGATCCCTTCCTCCAGCAACCTGGCTGAAAAACGTGTGGTAGTTTCAGCATCACCAACCAGAATCGGTACAATCGGGGTGCAGCCATCAGGCACCTTACAGCCAGCCTGCTGCAGGAGAGAACGCAGCAGGTGACTGTTTTCTGCAAGCTGTTGCCGTAATAGTTGTCCTTCTTTGCTCTGTACCAGATCAACTGCTGCTGCTGAGGCAGCCAGCACTGCCGGTGGCAGAGAAGTGGAAAAGATCAATGAACGAGAACGGTTGATTAGAGACTCCCGCACAAGCTTTGAACAGGCGTCATAAGCACCAAAGCTGCCCAGGGCCTTGCCAAAGGTTCCCATCTGAATCGCTACCCTCCCTGTAACATCACAGAAATCAACCGTCCCTCTACCCTGCTGCCCCAGCAGACCTCCGGCATGGGCATCATCCACCATCAACAGGGCCTGATGCTGTTCTGCCAGATCAGCAAGCTCCTGCAACGGCGCAACATCGCCATCCATACTGAAGACCCCGTCGGTCACAATCAGCCTGAGACCGTCAGTCTGATGCTGTTCCAACAGGCGTACCAGTGCCAAGATATCATTGTGAGGGTAGCGGATCAGCCTGGCACCTGAGAGCAGGGCCCCATCAATGATGCTGGCATGATTGAGCCGGTCAGAGAAGATGATATCCCCTCGACCGGCCAGGGCAGCAATGATACCGGTGTTGGCTGCATAGCCGCTGTTAAACAGCAGGGCAGTCTCCGTACCTTTCCAGGCAGCCAGTTTATCTTCAAGCTCCTGATGCAACGGCTGATTACCGGAGACCAGCCGCGAAGCAGCGCTGGAGGTACCGTACTGCAAGGCAGCATCAGCTGCAGCCTGCGCTAGAACAGGATGTTCAGCCAGCCCCAGGTAGTTATTGGAACAGAACAACAGCGCCTGGCGACCTTCAACAGAGACCTCGGGAGTTGTCCGGTCAACCGACCGCAGACTGCGGTACAGACCATTATGCTGAATTTTTTCAAGCCTTTGGGATAGAAGCTGTAACGGCATTGTTAACCTTCCAGACAAACTAAAGTTGACAAGCAGATCAAAAAAAGGGGGAGAGCATCCTCCCCCTTTCAAACATTACAAATATTTTTCCAGCCCTTGGGCAGTCAGCTGCTCAACCACTTTCTTGACATCCTGTGCCCGATCCTTTGGGCAGACCAGCACGGCATCGCCAGTTGCAACCACAATCAGGTCATGCACCCCCACCGTAGCAACAACGTTACCATTACCGGAGACAATACAGCCGCTACTGTCAACATTCACGTAGGTGCTGCAGTTGGCAACCACCGTACCCTGTGCATCAAGCTCCGTGACCTCCGGCAGGGCAGACCAGCTGCCCACGTCGCTCCAGCCTATATCAGCGGGGACCATCTGGACCCGTTCAGACTGTTCCATGACACCGTAATCAATGGATTGCCCTTCAATGGCAGCATAGATCTCTGCGATCTGACCCGCCAGATCAGCCAGATCCCAGACATCGCCAAAGGTCATCCGTTCCAGCTGGGTAGCAAGTTCCGGCATGTAGCGGGCCATTTCGCTCAAAATCGTGTCAGCACGCCAGACAAACCTGACGCTGTTCCAGAAAAAGGTGCCAGCTTCCAGATAGGCAAGGGCTGTGGCACGGTCCGGCTTTTCCACAAAGCGGGTCACCGGAAAGGGGCCAAGCCCCCGCAGGCTCATGTCTGCCTCAAGGTAGCCATAGCCGGTCTCAGGACTGGTGGGCACAATACCCAGGGTCATCAGCCAACCGTTACGGGCAGAGTTGGCTGCCAGTTGCAGGCTCTGCCGCAGTCCCTGATCATCCCTGATATAATGGTCAGCAGGTAGCACTGCCATTACCCCTTCCGGGTCATGGGCAGCAATAATGGTGGCAGCCAACCCCACTGCCGGGGCTGTATTGCGCCCCGCCGGCTCGGCAATCACGTCAACCGGCACCGATGTTCGATATCCAGCCAGCTGACGCTCAGTTTCTGCGGCCTGCAGCCGGTTGGTTACCACCAGAACCCGCTTGGGCTTCAGGGGCAGGATACGCTCAACGGTCCGCTGCAGCATGGTGGGACCATCGGTCACACTGATCAGCTGCTTGGGACGAGCTGTACGGGAAACCGGCCAGAAACGGGTACCGGAACCTCCTGCCAGAATCACCACATACATAGCGCCTCCCTACTCCTCTGCCCGCTGGTAGTCATCCTGAAAACGGACAATGTCATCCTCACCCAGGTATTCACCACTCTGCACTTCGATGATCACCAGCGGGATCTTGCCGGGATTCTGCAGGCGGTGCTGTTCACCGATCGGAATAAAGGTGGACTCATTGACATTCACCATGAATTCACGCTCACCACAGGTCACCAGCGCTGTTCCGGAAACCACGATCCAGTGTTCACTGCGATGATGGTGTTTCTGCAGAGACAACCGTTGACCTGGCAACACCTCAATCCGCTTGATCTTGTAATGACTGTTCTCCTCAAGCACCGTGTAGGTGCCCCAGGGCCGTTCTCCACGCTCCAGTGTCATATATCAGGATTCCTTCCGCAGGTTTAGATACTGTTTAAGTGCCTCGTGCCACGGTTGCGGCTCAAAGCCGGTATCAGCAACCAGCTTGCTGCAATCAAGGGTTGAGTAAAGCGGACGCCGGGCCGGGCGGTTCAGCTGTTCGGTGGTCATGGGCAACACCTGAACAGGTAAACC